>JBFIHN010000147.1:0-8039 GCA_041601775.1 Acidimicrobiales bacterium | reverse complement strand
GGCGGCACCCCGCCCGCCGTCGGCCGCGCCGATGCCGCCGAGCGCGGCCCCGACCCCGCCTCCGGCCGCCGCCCCGTCGCCGCCCGCCGAGGCTCCGGCCGCCGACAAGCCCGCCGAGGCACGGCCGGCCGCAGCGCACGCCGATCCCGGCGCCAAGCCGTCGTCGCCCACAGCACCGCCGACGTCCGCGTCGGGCAAGCCGATCCCGCCGCCCCCGCGTTCCGCGTCGGGCAAGCCGATTCCGCCGCCCCCCGGGGCCGGCGGTCGTGGTCCGGTGGCCCCCAGTGGTCCCGGCAACCGCCCTGCCCGTCGTGGTGCGGCCGGTCAGGTCCGCTACACCCCGCCGCCTCCCGGTGGCGGCCCCCGCCCCGGCGGTGGTCCCGGTGGTGGACGTCCCGGTCCCGGTGGCGGTCGCCGCCCACCGAAGCGCCGTGGCGGCCGTCGTCGTCGCAACCGTGACGAACTCCAGCCGATCGAGGCACCGAGCTTCACGCCGGCCGACGCGCCGATCCCCGAGGGCGAGATCGTCATCGAGCGATCCAGCACGCCCCAGGACATCGGTCCCAAGTTCAACCGCACGGCATCCGACGTCGTCCGCTTCCTCATGGAGCAGGGCGAGATGGTCACGGCCACGATGTCGTTGACCGACGACATGATCGAGCTCTTCAGCGCCGAGCTCGGTGCCGAGGTCCGCCTCGTCGATCCCGGTGAGGAACAAGAGGTCGAGCTCCAGAAGCGTCTCGGCGTCGACGAGCTCTTCAGCTCCGACGAAGACAGCGACGAGGACGACGACACGCCCCATCGGCCCCCGATCGTCACGATCATGGGTCACGTCGACCACGGCAAGACCAAGCTCCTCGACCACATCCGCCAGGCCAACGTCGCCGAGGGCGAGGCCGGTGGCATCACGCAGCACATCGGCGCCTACCAGGCGTCGAAGGACGGTCACGCGCTGACCTTCATCGACACCCCGGGCCATGAGGCGTTCACCGCCATGCGTGCCCGCGGCGCCGACGCCACCGACATCGTGGTGCTGGTCGTGGCCGCCGACGACGGGGTCATGCCCCAGACCCTCGAGGCCCTCAGCCACGCCAAGGCGGCCGAGGTCCCGATCGTGGTCGCGGTCAACAAGATGGACCGCGAGGGTGCGAACCCCGACCGGGTCATGCAGCAGTTGTCCGAACACGACCTGATCCCCGAGGAGTGGGGCGGCGACACGATCTTCGCCAAGCTCTCCGCGCTCACCGGCGACGGCGTCGACGATCTGCTCGACAGCCTCCTGCTGGTCGCCGAGGTCGAAGACCTCCGTGCCGATCCCGAGGGCCGTGCCGCCGGCACCGTCCTCGAGTCGCACCTCGACGTCGGTCGTGGTCCGGTCGCCACGGTGCTGGTCCAGCGCGGCACCCTCAAGGTCGGCGACCCGCTGGTTGCAGGCGCCGCCTTCGGTCGAGTGCGTGCACTCATCGACGACCACGGCAACCAGGTCAAGGTGGCCGGCCCGTCCGTGCCGGTCCAGGTCCTGGGTCTGTCCGATGTGGCCGACGCCGGTGACCAGTTCATCGTCGCCCCGGACGACAAGACGATGAAGGACGTCGCCGGCAAGCGCGACCACTACCACCGTCAGGCGAACCTCGGCCGCGAGGCCGCGGGCCTCGGTGGCGGCGCCAAGCTCGAGGACATCTTCTCGGCCATCCAGGCCGGCGAGGCGGCAACGCTCGGTCTCTTGATCAAGACCGACGTGAGCGGTGCGCTCGAAGCGCTGACCGAGTCGCTGAAGAAGCTCGAACGCGACGAGGTCAAGATCAGCTTCGTGCACCGAGGTGTCGGTGGCATCACCGAGAACGACATCCAGTTGGCCGCTGCGGCCGACGCCACCATCATCGGCTTCAACGTGCGCCCGGACCGCAAGGCCCGTCAGCTCGCCGATGCCGAGGGTGTCGAGATCCGCACGTACGAGATCATCTACAAGGTCATCGAGGACATCGAAGCCGCCGTGCTCGGTCTTCTCGAGCCCGAGTACGAAGAGGTCGTCACCGGCGACGCCGAGGTCCGCGAGATCTTCTCCGTGCCCCGCATCGGCAAGATCGCCGGTTGCATGGTGCAGAGCGGCGTCATCACCCGGAACTCCAAGGTCCGGTTCCTGCGAGAAGGAACCATCATCTGGAAGGGCACGGTCCAGTCGCTGCGCCGGTTCAAGGACGACGCCACCGAGGTCCGAGCGGGCTTCGAATGCGGCATCGGCCTGTCGGACTTCCAGGACCTCAAGCCCGGCGACATCATCGAGACCTACGACGAGAAGGAAATCGCTCCGACGTGATCCGGCTCACTCGGCCTTGATCCCTTCCGGGATCTGCGAGCCTCGTTTCGCTCCAGCCTGGTCGCTGGCGCTCCCGACGGCTGGGTGGCTGTGAGCCTGAAGTCCGCGGTGCTCGAGGTCGAGCTGCGGATCCCGCTCGGGGACTCCCTGAAGGCGAAGCGATCGGTCATCCGGCCGATCCTGGACGGCGCGCACCGACGCTTCGGTGTGTCGTCGGCCGAGGTCGACCGGCAAGACGACTGGGACTTCGCCGTACTGGCGTTCTCGACCGTCGCCAGCTCGGTGTCCCAGGTCAACGACGTCCTCGACTCGGTCGACCGCTTCGTGTGGTCGTTCCCCGAGATCGACGTCATCGCCACCGAGCGCTACTGGGTCGACACCGCGTAGCGACGGACGTGCACCAAGATGTCGAAGGCGGTCGACACGTCGTCGGCATGGATCAGCGCGGGATCGAACGAGGCGCACAGGGCGGCGATCGCCTGCTCCTGCTCCTCCAGATCTCGAAGACCGTCGTCGTCGACTCAGAGGGAGACGAAGCCCTCGACCCGGTCGAGCCACACCTGCGAGGCGGTCACGTACGTCGAGTCGTCGACGAAGATGTGCTGGGTCCCGGCGAGGATGTCGCGCATGCACCGCTGGAGCGGATGGCCGTCTCGCAGGGCGTCACCGCCACCCAATCGGTAGCACCACAAGATGACGTCGGCGGCGACACGGGTGGCGTGGGTGGTCGACACCCGGACGTCGGCCTTGCGTTCGAGCGTGGCGGCACCGTCGGCGTCGGCCGCCGCCTGGATCGCACCGAACGCATCGAGCACGTAGGCCCGGGCCGCGCGGAACTGGGCGGTGCGTTCACCGAACTCCTTCTGGAACAGCTGCTGCGCGGCGAGGACGTCGGCGGCGCCCATCCGCTGTTTGACCTTGGCCAGTTCGGCGATCTCGTCGAGCGCCCGTCGGCACACCCCGAGGGCCCAGCCGGCGTGTCCGGCCGACGTCATCGGCATGATCCCGATCGAGAACTGGGGTCCACCCCGCAACGGCGACTCGCTGAAGAGCTCGAAGGTCCGACCGGTCGGGACGAAGACGTCGTCGACCGAGTAGTCCTGGCTGCCGGTTCCCCGCAGGCCGAGCACGTCCCAGCCGCCGGCGAGCACCACCTCGGCTCGCGGGATGGCGGCCACCCGCATCTCCGGCATGCCGTTGTCGCCGAAGACCATCTCGCCGTCGGCGTCGAGCACGGCGCCCCCGGCCATGATGTAGGCGGCGTGACCGGACCCGGACGCGAAGCCGTACTGGCCCGACACCCGGTAGCCGCCGTCGACGGTCTGGAAGGCGCCCCGTGGGGCGAACTGTCCAGCACAGACCGAGCGCCCGTCGGCGAACATCTCGGTCGCGTCGGCCATGAACGCGGCGGCGAACGCGGTCGAGGTGGCGCAGGCCATGTGGCTCCATCCGGCCGACGGGTCGGCGGCCGAGAGCTCCTCGAACAGCAACACCTGGTCGACCAGATCGGCCTCGGCGCCGCCGCAGACCCGGGGGAGTGCGGCGGTCATCAGGCCGGAATCGAACAGCGCATCGGCGACGGTCGCCGTCATGTGGCCCGTCCGGTCCGACTCGGTCGCCTGGTCGACGAGCAGGGAACGCAGCCCCCGGGCCCGCTCGAGGAGGTCCTCGGTCGATGGGGTCGGCGGCGTGGTGGTGGCGGCGGTCATGACACAGGATCGCGCATCGCATCTGACGGCGCGTCAGGTTTCCCGGGCGGGTGGGAATCGGAGGAACCTGTGGCAGGCTTCGACCATGGCTCGACGACGACAGACCGGTGCCCGTCGCTATCCCCGGACGGCACGTCTCAACGAGGTCGTGCGGGAGATCGTCGCCGAGGAACTCGAGCGGATCGACGACGAGCGCCTCGGCTTCTTCACCGTCACCGCGGTCGAGGTCGACCCGGGGATCGAGCACGCCAAGATCTACTGGTCCGACATCGGCGCCTCCGACGAGACCGTGCTCGAGGTGCTCGCCGAGCACCGGGCGCGGCTGCAGGCCGAGGTCAACAAGCAGACGCACTTCCGGCGCACGCCGATCCTGTCGTTCCACGTCGACACGGTCGATCGCGAGGCGAGCCGGATCGAGGAGATCCTCCGCGACCTCGACATCCCGGCCGACGACGAAGACGCGGTCAGCGACGCCGACGCGGACGCCGACACCGAGTCCGAGTGAGCCGCAAGAAGCCCTCGCCCCACAACGGGTTGGTGCTCGTCGACAAGGAACCGGGCTGGACCAGCCACGACGTCGTGGCCAAGTCGCGCGGGGTCCTCGGCACCCGCAAGGTCGGCCACGCCGGCACGCTCGACCCGCCGGCGACGGGACTCCTGCTGGTCGGCGTCGGCTCGATGACCCGGCTGCTCCGCTTCCTCACCGCGCTGCCCAAGACCTACGTGGGCGAGATCGTCCTCGGATCCGAGACCGACACGCTCGACGACACCGGTGAGGTCACCGCCACCCACGACATGGCCGGCGTCACGCTGGCCGACGTCCGGTCGGCTGCCACAGACCTGACCGGGGAGATCCTCCAGATCCCGCCGATGGTCTCGGCCATCAAGATCGACGGCAAGCGCCTGCACGAGCTCGCTCGTGAGGGCAAGGAGGTCGAGCGCGAGCCCCGTCCGATCACCATCCACGCGTTCACGGTCGGCGAACCGGTCGGTGAGGGCGTGTTCCCCATCGAGGTCACCTGCTCGTCCGGGACCTACATCCGGACCCTGGCCGCCGACGTCGGGACCGCGCTCGGTGGGGGAGCACACCTCCGCAACCTGCGCCGGACCCGGGCGGGCTCCCATGACGTGTCCGACGCCCATCGCATCGACGACGTGGTCGCCCCGGACCATGTCCTCACGCCCGCCGAAGCGCTCCGCGACCTGCCGACCGTGGTGGTCGACCAGGCCACTGCCGTCGACGTCGGCCACGGCAAGCCGCTCGAGCGGGCCCGTCTCGGTCTGCCCGAGGACCACGACGGGCCCTGGGCGGTCCAGTCACAAGACGGTGTGCTCCTGGCGGTCTACGGCCCGCACCGCGCGGGAACGGTCAAGCCCGAGGTCGTCGTCGCTCCCTGACGTGGTGCCGGGTCGGTCTCAGCGGATGCCGGGTCGGGCTCAGCGGATGATCGAGTAGGACCCCGGGATCGGTGTGGGAACCGAGTCGCGAGGGTCGGGGGACAGGTTGAGGTCGCCCTGGCCCGAGAAGTCGAGCGTCCGGGCGAAGAACTGCGCGTTGAACGGGTTGGTCGCGCTTGCCTGGCCGTCGAACTGGAATCGGGCGTTCGGAAGGAAGTAGACGCCGGTCGTGTCGATCGTGCCGGTGCCCTTGATCTGCGACACGCCCGTTCCCTCGAGCCACAGCGACAGCCCCTCGAAGGGATTCGTCGACGTCGGTGCGCTGGCCGTCTGGTTCGGTGCCGTCCACAGAACCGAGGCTCCACCGGAGGTGACGAGTCGGTCTCGGGAGTCGGCGGTGGAGATGGCTGGACACGGCCGGGTCGTCGAGCAGTTGAGGCCGCCAGCGACCCGCTGGTCGGGGGCATGAGCGGCGGTGGACTTCCCGACGTAGACCATCGTCTGGCACAGCGACACGGATCCGGACACGTCGACCTCGCCGCCCACGGTGGCGAAGCGGACCCAGTTCGCTGCGGTTCCGCCGGCCCCGGGTCCGGGAGCGCAGGTCGTCGTGGCGAGCGCACCGGTGTTCACCCGGAGTCGGCCGGCGACCGAGACCGACGACCGTTGAGGATTCCCCGGCGCCTTGCCGCCGACGTAGACGTTGCGGACCGAGTTCAGGGAAGCCGTTCCGGTGTTGGTGACGACCAGACGGCCCTCCTGGTTCGCGGCCCGCCGGGCGAAGACGACGGTTACGGCATCACGGACCTCGAGCGTCCCGGCGACGTCGACGCCGCCGATGAACTTCACGGTCGACGCGTTGGAGATCGTCACCGTCTGACCGTTGCCCACCCGCAACGGGTTGTTCCCGCAGTCGATGGTGATGGCGGTGTTGGGAACCGTCGGTACGAACGTCGCCGGCGGATTGTTGCAGTTCGGGGTGAAGTGCTGGCCGACGACGGTGGCGCCGTTGGTGACCGCGCCCGCATACGCATCGGCGTGCAGGGTGTCGATCGCAGGCCGAGCAGGTGGGTTGAACCGGTCGTCCGCTGGCGTCCGCGAGGTGAAGTCGGAGCCGATCGGTTCGACGTTGAGACCGCCGGGATGACAGCAGGCAGCCCGTCCGCCGACCGTGGCCGCGTGCGTGGCGATGACGCCGAGTTCTCCGTCGCTCGTGCTCTCGGCGATGATGCTCGGCCCTCCACCCGCAGACGCGGGAAGCGCCGTTCCGTAGATGACGTAACCGCCGGGGTTGGGGTTGTTCGTGCACTGGAGCGACGAGCCGAAGTCCGTCGAGGAGCCGGCGCTGTCGGCTTGGATCACCCCGGGCTGTTGCGACATCGTTGCCGGGTCGATGACGGCCTTGACGATGACTCGACCCTGCCCCGATGCCTGGAGTGCGCTGCACCCCTCACGCTCCAGGAGCAGGAGAGCCGCGACGCCGGTGGTGGGCAGCCCGGGAGCTCCCTTCACCACGGCATCGACCGAGGTGTCGATGCCGTCGACGCCGACGAGGCGACCGAACGTGGTCGGATCCCGCTTGTCGATGCGGATCCGCATGCGGTCACAGGCATCGCCGTCCTCGACGCCGGCACCGCTGCCGCTGAAGCGGGTGTCGGCGATGACGCCGTCCGGTACCGGCCACTCGATGAAGATGTCGTAGGGGCCGCCCTGGACGCCGGGCTTCGGGTCGGTGTCGGTGGCGGTGATCGTGGTCGTCGAGGTCGTGCATCCGACGTTCGTGGCTGGGAAGACCGAACACGCCGACGTGGGCGTGGCGGTCGGCGTGAAGCCCGGTGTGTTGGTGAGCAGTGAGGCGAACGCTGCTTGGCACGCGGCCTGTGGCTGGCTCTGGACGGTCGCCCCCGAGCCGTTGCCCGACAGGTAGAAGCCGGCGGACAACGATGCGAGGTCGGCGGACTGTTGGCTGTCCCGCTTCGAGAACCGCCCTTGCCCGAGGTCGACGGCGAACGCCACCACCGTGCAGAGCAGGACGAGCGAGAGCGTCATGATCAACAAGAAGGTGCCCCGCTCGCCGCGCGATCGCCGTCCCGGTCGCCTCACGAGTTCGACTCCGACTTGGCGGTGGCATTGGAGTTCATGGTGACGGTGACGTCCCCGTAGAGCAGGAGTTCGATGGGCGCGCCCTTGACGCCGGTCACCTGTACGCGCCGGCCGGTGTCGTTGACGGTCGTCGGATAGGTCTGGCCGGCGATGCAGGGTGCGCCGGTCGTCGAGTAGGTGGCGGCGGGGGACACGACGGTTCCCGGGGACCCCTCCACGAGCGACACGCAGACGTCGGCCGCCGCCAACGTCCCCGCCGAGCGGTCGACGATGAGGTCCCGCACGTTCTGGGCCCACGTGCCGCTCGCGAACGTCTGGCCGGCCGGAACGGTCGCGGCGTAGCGGGCCCCCTCCCGCGTCGCGTGGGTCATCTCCTGCTTCTCGTTGAGTGCCAGTCCGACGGTGATCATGCCGAAGAGCAACATCGCGAAGATCGGCAGGAGGAGTGCGAACTCCACCAGCGTTGCGCCCCGCTCGGTGGCGGTGGCATGCGGTTCGTGCTCGGCTCTGGC
>JBFIHN010000146.1:0-8058 GCA_041601775.1 Acidimicrobiales bacterium | reverse complement strand
TGCGGCGACCACCGCCGCGAGCTGCAGCAGCGACAGCACCGCGGCCACCCGCAGGTCGAGCAGTTCGGTGGTCACCCGGTGGATCTCGACCTCGATCGTGGCGATACGCGGGCCGCCGAGGATCTTCACGACACCGAAGGACGTGAACGTGAACAGGAACACGATCGAGGCCGCACCGGCGAGTGCCGGTCGCAGCTGCGGAAGGGTCACCGTGCGGAAGGCCAGCCATCGAGACGCTCCCAGGGTCCGGGCTGCCTCCTCCGTCGCCGGATCGATCGCCAGCCACGCGGCGCCCACGGTGCGGGCGATCACGGCGTAGTTGAAGAAGACGTGGGCAGCGACGACCGCGGTGGCCGTCTGGCGGAGATGGCCGAGCGGCCCACCGCGATCGAGCACGGCGAGGAACGCGGTGCCCACGACCACGGTCGGCAGGACGAACGGGACGACCAGCACGGCGGAGAACAACGACCGACCCGGGATCCGGACACGTCCGATGACCCACGCGGCGGGCAGCGCCACGACCACGGTCGCGAGGGTCGACACGGCCGCCTGCCACAGGGTGAACCACGCCACCCGCCGCGTGGACGACGACGCCAGGACGTCGACCACGGCACCGAGGTCCCACGTGCCGCCGTCACGCAACCCCGTCGAGATCAGCGTGCCGGCCGGGATTGCGAAGAAGACGGTGAGGAAGGCGACGGGCGCGGCGAAGACCGCCGCCGTGACGAGACGACGGCGGTCGACGCGTGCGGTCATCGCAGGACGATCTCGGTCCACTCCTCGATCCAGTCGTCACGGTGCTCGGCCACCAGCTCGGCATCGACCAGGTAGGGGTCCTCGGCCTCGGCGCCGTACTGCACGAACTCGTCCGGCAGGGCGACGTCGATGACCGGGTACACGAACATGTTGAGCGGGATGTCGGCCTGGAACGTCTCCGACAACAAGAAGTCGATCAGCTGCCGGGCTTCGGCCTCGTGCGCCGTCCCCGACAAGATGCCGGCGAACTCGATCTGGCGCGAGCACGACTCCACGACCACCCCGGTCGGCGCGTCGTCGAGCGGTTCTTCGGCGAAGATCACCTCGGCGGGTGGGCTCGATGCGTAGCTGACCACGAGCGGCCGATCGCCCTCGCTTCCGGCGCTCCCGGAGAAGCTGCCGTAGTACGCCTCCTCCCAACCCGCCGCGACCTCGACGTCGTTGGCGACCAGCCCGGCCCAGAAGTCCTGCCATCCGTCCTGGCCGAACTCGTCGATGGTCGCGAGGAGGAAGGCCAGCCCGGGCGAGGAGGTCGCCGGGTTCTCGACCACGAGCGTCCCCGCGTACGCGGGATCGACGAGGTCCTGGAGCGACGTCGGCGGCTCGAGGTCGGCGCCGGCCAGTGCGGCCTTGTCGTAGTTGAGGCACACATCCCCGGTGTCGATGGGTGTCACCCGGTGTTCGTCGTCGAGCTCCAAGGCATCGTCGACGCCGTCGAGGCCCGGTGACTCGTAGGCGAGGAAGAGATCCTCGTCGAGCGCCCGCGACAGGAACGTGTTGTCGATGCCGAACAGCACGTCGCCCTGGGGTTTCCCCTTGGTCAGGATCGCCTGGTTGACGACGGCACCTGCGTCGCCTGCCGGCAGGAGCTCGACCGAGATGCCCGTTGCGGTCGTGAACTCGTCGAGCACCGATTCGGAGATGTTGAAGCTGTCGTGGGTCACGAGCGTGAGGGTGACGTCGGCGTCGGCGTCGGCCGGTCGGACCTCGTCGTCGTCGTCGCCGCACGCAGCGACGACCAGGGATCCGGCGAGCAGGGTCGCGAGGAGTCGGCGGGTGGGGGTCATGGGGTGTTCTCCGTGGTTCGGGGGACGATGCAGATGGCGACGCCGGCGTGCACGGTCACCGTGCACGTGTCGGCCCGCGTCGAGTTCGAGACGCCGCGGGTGGTTCCGGCGGTGAGGAGCGATCGGTCGAGCGGCCACTGCACGCCGGACACCGAGACCGTGGCGTCGCCGTGGACGGGGATGATCGACATCGTGGAGCCCGTCGGCCAACGTCCCACGAGCTGCTCGCGCACCACCCACGCCTCGCCGAGCGCGAGGACGAGCTCGATCTCCAATGCGGCGAACCGTGGTGCGGCTGCGACGAGCAGGTTCGCCAACGCGTGGTCGGGGCGGCCGCCCTCGAGTCCGACGACGAGGACACGGGCGGGCGCCCGTTCGAGCGCGACCTCGAGCGCCAACTCGAGATCGGTTGCCTGCTTGTCCGTCGGGTGTCGCCGTACCTCGGTGGCGAGGTCGTCGAGCCGGTCGACCAGGTCGGGCGCGAGCGAGTCGAAGTCGCCGACGGCCACGTCCACGCGCAACCCCATCGATCGAGCCAGCGCCACACCGGAGTCCGCGGCGACGACGGCGGCACGGCCGAGCGCGCCGGCATCGAAGGAGACCGGTGCTCCTCCGGCGACCACGACGATGTCGGGCGGACCGATGCTGTCCACGACTTCCCTCCGCTGGCATTACCCAGATCAGGTTCCAGGGTCGGTGACGGCATCGGTCACCCTCTCAGCCCGGTGCCCCGAGCTCCCCGCGTCGGCTCTTGTGCGACGCATCGTCGAGTGTAGGAGACGGAGACCGACCCACCGGCGTCGCAGACGCAGAAATCGGAGATTTGCCTCATCGCCGCAGATCTCCCCGTTTCCCCGGGAAATCGTCGTACTGTCCGTAGTACCCGCGCTATCCGCAATACCCGCGACCTGTCGCAATAGCCACGACTAGCCGGAACAGCCACGACACGCCCCAACTCGTCGTCACACGCTCCAACGCACACACCACCCCGGGGGGTCGTCCATGAGTCGGACGCACGCAACTTGCCGTCACTGCGGATTCGGTGTTCCCGCCGACTCGCCGCTCTGTCCCGGGTGCCGGCGACCGGCCGTCGACGACTGGCGCGAGAAGGCACGCGCTCGGCAGCGGGTCGAACGCCACGCTCGTCGGGTGGCGACGCCCCCGTTGCGGGAGGACGGCTACCGCTCGCTCCTCTTGCTCGCGACCGCAGCACGCTCGACGTTGTCGCTCGCGGCCACCGTTGGCCTCGTGGCCGGCGTCGCCCTGACCGCCGACACGTTCCGCGACGACCCGATCGTGACGCTGGCGCAGAACCAGGTCGATCTCGACGCCGTCGCCCGGACGGTCATCGCGGCGTTCCTCGTCACCCTCGTGGTGACCGGGGTCGCGTTCGTGTCCTGGGCCGTGCAGGCCTACCGCAACCTCCCCGCGCTGGCGATCGAGGAGCGCCGGTACTGGACCATCTGGCTCGTGGTCGGCTGGGTCATCCCCGGAGCGAACCTGCTCGTCCCCAAGCTCGTGGTCGACGATCTGTGGCGTGGCTCGAGCCCCGACGTCGGGATCGACGGCGGCAGTGCCTGGCAGCAGCGGCCCGTCGCCTCGATCGTGAACCACTGGTGGTACTCGTTCCTGACGACGCCTGCCGTCGCCTGTCTCGGCCTCGTGGCGGTGCGGGGCGGGCTCGACGAGTTCGACCAGCGGGTCGTCATCGGAGCCGCCGCCGTCACCTCCGCGGCGTCGATCGTGGTCGCGGCGATCGCCGCTCGACGCATGGTCGCGGTGGTCACGGTCGCCCAGGCTCGCCGAGCCGACGTCATCGTCGACATGCGCGACAGCCGTCGTGCGGCACGAGACCACCTGTTCGCGATGGAGCGGTCACGTTCGTGACCTGAACAGATCATTGCAGGAAGGCCAACGGACACCTACCGTTGTGGCGTCCCTGACAACGGATCGTCGACCCTTCACACGGGCGGATCCACCCCCCTTTGGAGGTAACCCCTGTGCAGAACCGACGATGGTTCCGCGTGCTCGCACTGCTGCTGGGCCTCGCGCTGGTCGCGGCAGCGTGCGGCGACGACGACGACACCAGCACGAGCGACGACGACGGCACCGAGACGCCCGACGACACCGGCGACACCCCGGACGCGTCCGGCGATGCGGCAGTCACGCTCGACGACCGTTGTGACGAGGCCACGGAAGCGGGCGTCGAGGCGCCCGACGGCTTCACCGTTCGTCTGATCACCGACATCGGCAAGGTCGACGACCGCACGTTCAACCAGTTCGCCTTCGAAGGCATGCAGGCTGCGGCCGAGTGCTTCGGCTTCGAGACCAGCTTCATCGAGACCGCCTCCGAAGCCGACTACGCGACCAACATCGCCACGTCGCTCGAGGGTGGGCCCGACGCCATCGTGACCGTCGGCTTCCTGCTCGCGACCGACACGCTCGCCGCCGCCGAGGACAACCCCGACATCAGCTTCATCGGTGTCGACCAGTTCCAGCCGGAGTTCCCCGACAACTACGTCGGCGTCCAGTTCCGTGAGGACGAAGGTGGCTGCCTCGCCGGCGTCGCCGCCGGGCTGCTCACCGAGAGCAACGTCATCGGCGTCGTCGGTGGCCGCGAGGACGTGCCGCCGGTCGTCCGCTACGTCAACGCCTACGAGTCGTGTGCGAAGCAGGCCAACCCCGACGTGTCGGTCCTCTCGACCTACAACGAGTCGTTCAACGACCCGGCCAAGGGTGCGTCCGACGCGCAGCAGTTCCTCGGTGAGGGTGCCGACGTCATCTTCGGCGCCGGCGGCCCCACGGGCTCCGCTGGTGTCGTCGAGGCCACCAAGGCCGGCGTCTGGGGCATCGGCGTCGACCAGGACGAGTACTTCTCGACCTTCGACGGCGGCAGCGCTGAGGGCGCCGACAAGCTGGCCACCTCGGCCATCAAGCGCGTCGACCTCTCGGTCTTCGACAACATCGTGAGCCTGCTCACCGGCGACTTCGCCGGTGGCCTGTTCACCTTGACGGCCGAGAACGCCGGCATCACCTACGCACCGTCGCACGATGCTGACGTCCCCCAGGACGTCCTCGACGCACTCGAGGAGACCCGAGTGGCGCTGGCCGAAGGCACCTACGAGATCGGCGTCGACCCGATCACCGGTCTGCCCTCGTAGTCCACCCCGCACGCGGACATCGACCCCCGGCACCCGTTGGGCCGGGGGTCGTTCGCGTCTGTGAGAGGATGCCAGGCGTGTCCGCTGGTCCCGACGCAGCACCGGTTCTCGAAGCACGGCAGATCACCAAGACGTTCCCGGGCGTGATCGCCAACGAGGACATCGACTTCGCGCTGCATCAGGGCGAGATCCACTGCCTCCTCGGGGAGAACGGCGCGGGCAAGAGCACGCTCATGAACGTGCTCTATGGCCTCTACGCCCCGACCGGGGGCGAGATCGTCGTCCGCGGCGAGACGGTGCGCTTCGCCAGCTCGGCCGACGCCATCGCTCGTGGCATCGGCATGGTCCACCAGCACTTCCAACTGATCCCGACGTTCACCGTGGCCGAGAACGTGGCGTTGGGAGACGAGGTCACGACCCGGTGGCGCAACCTCGACCTGGCAGCGACCCGTGATCGCATCGTCGAGATCGGCGAGCGGTACGGCCTGGCCGTCGATCCCGACGCGATCGTCGGCGAATTGTCCGTCGGCGTCCAACAGCGGATCGAGCTCATCAAGGCGCTCGAGCGCGACGCCGAGATCCTGATCCTCGACGAGCCCACGGCCGTGCTGACGCCCGGCGAGGTCGACGACTTCTTCGACGTGGTGCGGACCCTGGTCGACAAGGGGAAGTCGATCGTCTTCATCACCCACAAGCTCCGCGAGGTGCTCGCCGTCGCCGACCGCATCACCGTGCTCCGCGGCGGTCGGGCGGTGGGCAGCGCCGACCCCTCGACCGCCACCGAGCAGGACCTGGCCAACCTCATGGTGGGTCGCGACGTCGTCTTCACCGTCGAGAAGCCACCGGCGAACCCCGGCGCCGTCCGCCTCGAACTCCGAGACGTGAACGTGACCGACGAGCGAGGCGTCGAGACCTGCCGATCGATCGACCTCAGGGTCCGTGCCGGCGAGATCTTCGGCATCGCCGGCGTCGAGGGGAACGGTCAGCGGGAGCTCGTCGAGGCGGTGACCGGGATGCGGACGCCGGCCAGCGGCTCGATCCGCCTCGGCGACGACGACATCACCCACGCGTCCCCGCGCCAGGTGGCCGACCTCGGCGTGGGGCACGTCCCCGAGGACCGGAACCGCCACGGGGTCGTCGGCCCGTTCTCCATCGCCGACAACATGGTCCTCAACCGGTACCACCACGCCCCGTTCTCGCAACGCTTCCTCCGCCGGGACGCTCCCATCCGAGAGCTCGCCACCGAACTGGTCGAACAGTACGACGTGCGGACACCGGGCATCGACGTCGCGGTCGCGACGCTCTCCGGCGGCAACCAACAGAAGGTGATCGTGGCCCGCGAGATGTCCCGGCCGCTTCAGCTGCTGGTGGTCGCGCAACCGACCCGAGGGCTCGACGTCGGCTCGATCGAGTTCATCCACCGACGCATCGTGCAGATGCGAGACGAGGGGGCTGCAGTGCTGTTGGTGTCGGCGGAGCTCGACGAGATCCTGTCGCTGTCCGACCGGATCGGCGTCCTCTACCGCGGAGAGCTGGTCGGCGAGTTCGACCGGGAATCGGCGACCCGAGAGCGGGTCGGGCTCCTCATGGCCCGTGGCCGGGGCGACAGCGAGGTCCCGACGTGACCGGCGGCCGGGAGCGGTGGGCGGCCGAGCTGCGCCACAGCGTCCAGATCCAGTCGATCCTGGTCCCCCTGCTGGCGATCGTGTGCGCGTTCGCCGTCGGCGCCGTCGCGATCGCGGCGATCGGCGACAACCCGATCGAGGCGTACTGGGCGCTCCTGCGCGGCATGTTCGGCAGCGGCGACCGGATCGCGGCGTCCCTCGGACGCTCGACGCCGTTCATCGGCGCCTCGCTGGCCGTGGCGTTCGCGTTCCGCGCCGGGCTCTTCAACATCGGTGCCGAAGGCCAGTTGCTCGTCGGCGCGACCGCCGCTGCCTGGGTCGGGACCTGGGCGTCGGTCCGCGACCTGCCGGGCATCGTCGCCATCGTGCTCCTGCTGGCCGCCGGTGCCACTGCGGGATTCGCCTACGGGGCGGTGCCTGGGCTCCTGAAGGCCAAGACCGGGGCGCACGAGGTGATCGTGACGATCATGCTCAACGCCATCGCCCTGCTCTACGTGCGCTGGCTGGTCAACAGCCAGGACCCGATCCTCCTCCGGGACACCGCCAGCTCGGTGCCCCGTACGGCGCCGATCGAGGACGCAGCGCGGCTCCCCACCTTCGTCGACTCCCAGCCGCCCCTCCACCTCGGGTTCCTGGTCATGGTCGCTCTGGCCACCCTCGTGTGGTTCATCCTGCAGCGCACGAGCTTCGGGTTCGAGGTCCGCACGGTCGGAACGAACCCGGAGGCCGCGCGCTACGCCGGGATGGACGTCGGCCGCACCATCTTCTTGGCCATGGCGATCTCCGGTCTCCTCGCAGGGGTCGCCGGTGCCGGCGAGATCAGCGGTACCAGCGGGTTCCTCTCCCCCGGGGTCTTCATCAACATCGGGTTCGACTCGATCGCCATCGCGCTGTTGGCTCGCGCCAACCCGTTCGCCATCGTGCCGGCCTCGATCCTGTGGGGTGCGATGCTCAGCGGCGCCGGGCTCATGCAACAAGAGGTCGGCTTGTCGATCGACGTCGTGCGCATCGTGCAGGCGCTCGTCCTGTTGTTCGTGGCGGCCGACGTGATCGTCCGCACCATCTTCCGGATCCGCAAGGCCGCGGACGACCCGCTCGCCACGTCGACACTGGCGTCGGGATGGGGCGGTCCCTGATGCGCCTCGGTCGACTGCAGACCATCGGTGTCGTCTTCGGGCTCGTCGGGGTGTTCCTCGTCGCCTACGTCGCCCCCAACGTCACGTCCGAGTCGAAGGGCTTCACGTTCGACACGCCGCCGGATCCACCGACGTTCTCGTTCACCCCTGGCGTCGTCATCGCCGTCATCGGCGTGCTCTACGTGCTCACCGCGGTCGCGTCGTTCTTCGAGTCCCGCTCCCGGCGTACGGCGCAGCTCGCGCTCCTCGGGTCCGGACTCCTGTTCCTGCCGCTGATCATCGTCGTGGCCTTGGCGTTGTCGGAGTCGTCGGG
>JBFIHN010000145.1:0-8068 GCA_041601775.1 Acidimicrobiales bacterium | reverse complement strand
CACCCCCCACTGCTCGTTCTGGGTGCGCGATCCGCCAGCAGGCGTCCCGGTTTTGCACCCAGAACCGGGATCTGGGTGGGATCTGGGTGGGATCGAGGCGTTCGCGGGTTCTGGGCGGGGGTCAGGACGCGGGGTCGAGGAGGATCTTCATGACGCCGTCGTCGCGGCCGTCGAAGATCCGATAGGCGTCGGCGGCCTCGGAGAGCCCCATGTGGTGCGTGAAGACGTCCTCGGGGTGGAGCCGTCCGTTGGCGACGAGCGGGATCAGGTTGTCCCACGTCGACGGGATGTCGGCGACGCAGATCCGGAAGGTGATGCCCTTGAACATCGCGATCGCCATGGGGAACGGATGCGCCAGGTTCATCGACACGCCGACGACCGAGACGGTGCCGCCGGCCTTCACGCTCATGATCGCGTCGTTGATGGTCTGGTCATGGCCGACGGCCTCGATCACGGCGTCGGCACCGCGGCCACCCGTCGCCTCCAGGATCTGGCCCATCGCTCCGCCGTCTGCTGGATCGATGGTCTCGGCACCCAAGCGCTCGGCGTGGGCGCGGCGGTGCGCGACCGGGTCGACGGCGAGCACACGAGCCGGTGAGTAGAGCATCGCCGACCGGAGCGCGCAGATGCCGACCGGCCCGAGCCCGATCACGGCGACGGTCGAACCGGGGGCGATGTCGGCCCGACGGGCCCCGATGAAGCCGGTGGGCAAGATGTCGGTCAACAGCACGGCCTGCTCGACACCGACGTGGTCGGGGATCACGCGGACCGACGCATCGGCGGCCGGCACGTTCACGAACTCCGCCTGACCGCCGGGGAGCTCGAGCGAGGTACCGAAGACCTGCGAGGCGGCTGCGAGACACCGCATGGGCCAACCGGTGCGACATTCGCTGCACCGGCCACACCCCACGACACCGCTGACGAGCACGCGGTCCCCCGGGGCGACGGTCCGGACGTCGTCGCCGATCTCGACCACCGACCCGACGAACTCGTGCCCGAGATGCACGCCCGGCTGCGCCATGTCGCCGTGGTACAGGTGCAGATCGGACCCACAGATGGCAGTCCGCTCGACCTCGACGATGATGGCGTCGGGGCCGGTGAGCACCGGGTCGTCGACGGTCTCGACCGACACGTCGTGGACTCCGTTGAGGACGACTGCACGCATGGAGCGACCTTACGACACGGCGTCTCGGACGGGATCGAAGCGGTAGCCGACCCCGCGGATCGTGGCGATGCGGGCGTTGCCGAGCTTCTGTCGGAGCCGATGGATGTGCTGGGTGACCGTGCTCTCGCCCTGCCAGTCGCTGGACGAGTGCCACACCAGCTCGAGGAGCTGCGAACGGCTGAACACGTGCCGCGGCGAGGAGACGAGATGGCGGAGGAGGTCGAACTCCTTGGCGGTGAGCGACACCGGCTCGCCGTTCAAGACGACCTCCCGAGCCGACAGATCGAGCCGGAGGTCTCGATCGCCCACCACCGGAGCGTCCTCGGTCGCGGTCATCCGGCGGAGTCTGGCGCGCACGCGCGCCACGAACTCACCGTTCAGGAAGGGCTTGACGACGTAGTCGTCGGCGCCGACCTCGAGGGCCAGCACACGGTCGGCCTCGTCCGTGCGGCCGGAGAGCACGATGATCGGCAGGTCGGCGGTGGCCCGCAGCTCGCGCAACACGTCGATCCCGCCGATGTCGGGAAGCCCGAGGTCCAGCACCACGAGGTCGGGCTGGAACGATCGCATCGCGGACGGGACCTCACGGCCCGATCCCACCGCGTCGACGGCGAAGCCATCGCGGCCCAACAACTCGGTGAGCATGCGCCGGACGGATGGGTCGTCTTCCACCACCAACACGCGGTTTCCGCGCTCGAGACCCATCGGTCCACCCCCTTCGGCGAATGCGAATCGTACCATTTGATGATCTGTTGAGGTTCTGTCGGTCTGGGGATGATCTGGGCATCGGACCATGCCCGCATGTCCCGCCGACCGACCCCTCCCACCCGGCCGATCCGACGCGCCGCGGTCGCTCCGCTGCTCGTCGTGGTGATCGGGTTGCTGGTCACCTTCTTGACGTCGTCACGGATCCAGCGCGCCGACGAGGACGCGCTCCGGGCCGACCTCGAGGCCGACGCCGCGCAGTTGGGGCTGTTGCTCCAGTCCTTCGCCAACGGGCTCGAGACCGACCTCACGTCGACCGTCGGTGTCGCGTTGGTGACCGGTGGGAACGAGGACGTCTACCGCAACTGGGTCGACAACGGTGCGGGCGGTGATCGGGCGCTGCTCCGACTCCGACCCGACACCGAGGTGCTGGCGGCCATCGCCAGCGACGGCACCGGGAACGAGGCGGCGTTGGCGGAGGACTTCGAGGCGCTGGCGCAGGACCCGGCGGTCTACGCCGAGCTCCAGTCCATCGCCGAGGAGGGCGGTTTCGGACTGGTCCGTCTCGGCGACGAGGGCGACGGCACCCGCCGGCTCATCATCGCTGCCGGGGCGAGCGACGGCACGACCTCGATGGTCGAGTTGCGTCGCTTCGACCTCGGCTTCGCAGGGCCGGCGATCATCGACATCCTCGACGGCATCGACAGCTTCGCCGTGTACGTCTCCGAGGACCCCGACCCGGCGTCCGCGGTCATCGCTTCCACCGACGAACTGCCCCTCAGCGGGAAGACGGCGTCGACGACGACGGAGCTCGGTGGTCGCACGCTCCTCGTCGAGGTGCGGGGGGCGACGCAACAGGTCCTGGCCTCGTGGGTGATCCTCCTGGCCGGAACCGCCCTGACCCTGGTCCTCGGCGGGCTCCTCCTGGTGGCCGAGCGTCGCCGCGACGCCGCGATCGCATCGCTCGAGTCCGCCCGCTCGTCCGAACAGGCGCGGGCGACCATGGAGGCGGAGCTGCAGCGAGCGCAACGGATGGAGGCGGTGGGCCAACTCGCCGGCGGCATCGCCCATGACTTCAACAATCTCCTGGCGGCGATCAGCTCGACCGTCGAGCTGGTGGCCGAGGACGTGGACGACGAGCGGACGCGGGACGACCTCGAGGAGATCCGCCATGCCGCCCGACGCGGAGCGGCCCTCACGCGACGGCTGTTGACCTTCAGCCGGCGCGACGTCGAGGCCCGCGATCTCCTCGATCTCAACGTCGTCGTCGACGACCTCCGGACCCTGCTTCGTCGCAGCGTCACCGCGGACATGACCTTGGCGATCCACATCTTCGACCAGCCGATCCCGGTCATGGCCGACGCCGGCGAGATCGAACAGGTCCTGCTCAACCTCGTGGTCAACGCCCGAGACGCCGCCGACGGCCCTGACCACGTCATCGAGGTCGCCACGTCGATGGAGGCGGGCACGGCGATCCTGGCCGTGCGCGACAACGGCACCGGGATGCGGCCCGAGGTCATCGAACGAGCCGTCGAGCCGTTCTTCTCGACCAAGCCGAAGGCCGACGGAACCGGACTCGGCCTGGCGATCGTCTACGGGATCGCCGACCGGATGGGCGGAACGGTGCAGATCGACTCCGCGGTCGGTGCGGGGACCACGATCTCGGTCCGTTTGCCCGTGTCGGCCGAGCGGCTCGAACCCGTGGACGAGACCAGCGCCCCGGTCGACGCCGCGCTGCGCGACGCGGAACGCCAGACCGTCCTCTTGGTCGAGGACGAACCGACGGTCCGTCGAGCGACGAGACGGCTGCTCGAGCGGGGCGGCCATCGAGTGCTCGACGTCGCCGACGGCGTCCAGGCGATCACCGCGGTGGAAGACGGCTTCGACCCCACGGTCGTCCTGACCGACCTCGTGCTGCCCGGGAGCCTCAACGGCCGCGACGTCGCCAACCGGTTGCTCCAGTTGGTCCCGACCGTGCGGATCGTGTTCGCCTCCGGATACCCGAGCGAGGTCATCAGCCGCCGCGCCCTCCTCGAGGAGGGCGCCGCGTTCCTGGCCAAACCGTTCTCGAGCGCAGCACTCCTCGCTGCCGTCGACGGTGCGCACAAGGCGGAGGTCGCCCGATGACCCGGGTCCTGCTGGTCGAGGACCACGACCTGCTCCGCCGGGCCACCGAGCGCCGGCTCGCTCGGCGTCACGACGTCCACGCCGCCGCGGACCTCGCGGGGGCACGTGCCCACGTCGCCGCCGGGCACGACGTCGACGTGATCGTCACCGACATCGATCTGCCGGACGGCAACGGCATCGACTTCGTGGAATGGTGTCGCTCCGTCGACCCCTGCATCGGCGCGGTCGTGGTGACCGGCGTCGACGATCCCCTGCTGGCCGACCGGGTCGTCGACGCCTCGGTGCAGGGCTACCTGCTCAAGCCGTTCGAACAGACCGAGCTCGACGTGAACGTCGCCAACGCCGCTCGTTGGCGTTCCATGGAGAACGAGAGCCGTGCCCATCGCCTCGACCTCACGCAGTTGGTCGCCATGCGGACCGCCGAGGTGAAGGAGAGCCGCCAGGAGACGATCATGCGCCTGTCGATGGCGGCCGAGTCACGGGATCCGGAGACTGCGAACCATCTCCATCGGATGAGCCGGTACAGCGCGCTGCTGGCTCGACGCAGCGGGCTCGGCGAGGAGGAGTGCGAGATCATCCGGCTGGCCAGCCCCATGCACGACATCGGGAAGCTGGGCATCCCCGATGACGTCTTGACCCACACGGGCCCCTTCGACGAGACCCAACGCCAGATCATGAACCGCCACACCGAGATCGGTTGGGAGATCCTGCACGGCTCGGACTCGGCGCTGATCGAGACCGCAGCGGTCATCGCCCGTTCGCACCACGAATGGTGGGACGGTTCGGGTCATCCCCTGGGCCTCCGTCACGAGGACATCCCCGTCGAGGGACGGATCGTGGCCATCGCCGACGTGTTCGACGCCCTCACGTCCCAGCGGCGCTACAAGGCGGCCATGCCCATCGCCGACGCTGCGGCGATGATGCAGCGCGAACGCGAGACGCACTTCGACCCCGAGCTGCTCGACGTCTTCCTCGACGACCACGAGCCGTTGCTGGCCGTACAGACGGCCTACGCCGATTCGCCGCTGACGTCTTGTTGAGCGCCACCGGGCACGATCGACGGGAGGATCTGCGAGATCGACCCCTCGAGACGGATGTCCGCGAGGTCGTCCATCTCGGTCGGTCCCCCGTTGACGATGATGACCGTCGCCCCGTGGGCCTTGGCCAGCGGGACGACGTTGGCGATGGGATACACGCCGAGCGTCGACCCGACGGCCAGCATCACGTCGGCCCGCCTGGCCGCGACGTCGGCCCTGGCCAGGTCGGCCGGCACCAGCCCTTGCCCGAACGAGATGGTCGACGACTTGAGGATCCCACCGCAGGTCCGACACGGCGGGTCGTCCTCGCCCGCCCGGACGCGGTCGAGCGCCACCGACATCGGGGCCCGCTCCTCGCAGTCGAGGCACACGACCTCACGGGTCGAGCCGTGGATCTCGACCAACGCCTCACGCGAGGTCCCGGCAGCGAGATGCAGCCCGTCCACGTTCTGCGTGATCAACAACTCGAGCCGGCCACCCGCTTCGAGATCGACCAGGGCGCGGTGCCCGATGTTGGGTTCGAAGGTGTCGGCGACGCTCTCGAGGCGCCACTGCCACGAACGCTTGCGCACCTCCGGGTCGGCCACGTAGTGCTGCAGTGTGGCCAGCTTCTCGGCCTCGGGGTTCTTGGTCCACAGCCCGTTGGGCCCGCGGAAGTCCTGGATCCCGCTGTCGGTGCTGATGCCGGCACCGGTGAGCACCACCACGGCCGATGCCCCGGCGAGCACCGCCCGGGCTTCGTGGACCGGCGCTTCGTGGACCGGGGTCTCGTCGATCGGGTCGTCTCCCACCCTTGACAGGCTATCGCCCGGATGGTGTGATCAATGAAACTGAAATGACATGAGGTTCCTCATGTCGACGGCCTTCCCCCGACGCACTCCACCTCGAGGAGCACCCCGTGGGAAACACCCTCACCCCCGACCACCGACTCCCGCCCCTGCTGGTGGTCGCCTGGCGCGACCCGGTGGTCGACGCCTTGGGATTCGATCCCCGATCGTCCTACGTCGAGCGTTTCTGGCTACCGCTGCTGGGGCCGACGTCGACGTGGCTGCTTCGACGGATGGCGACCGAGTTCGACACGCACCCCGAGGGCTTCAGCCTCGACGCCGCCGACTGTGCTCGATCGATCGGCATCGGGAACCGCGGCGGCCGCAACGGACCGTTCCATCGGTCGATCGAGCGATGCATCCGCTTCGGCGTCGCCCGCCGGGAAGACCACGGCATCATCGGCGTCCGTTCCCGGATCCCGCCGCTCACCCGGATCCAGGCGACACGACTCCCCCGACACCTCGAGGGCGAGCACCGTCGCTGGCAACAGGACCAGGGCCGGCGCACCACCCATCCGGCCAGCGACGCGCATGCGACCCGCCTGGCCAGGAGTCTCCTCGACGTGGGCGCCTCACCGGCCGACGTCGAGGATCAACTCCGACGGTGGAACTTCGACGCCGATGCGGCCAAGCGGGCCCTCGCCGCTGCCGAGGCAACGACGACCGAGGCTGGTCAGGAACTCGGCCGCTTGTAGGACTTGAGGAGTGCGACCAGGGTGCGGACGCCGTAGCCGGTGCCGCCCTTGGTCTCGGTCGTCGACTCCTTGTCCACGAAGGCAGGACCGGCGATGTCGACATGCGCCCACGGGATCCCCTCACCGACGAACTCCTGCAGGAACAGCGCGGCGATCGACGCTCCGCCGTAGCGGCCACCGATGTTCTTCATGTCGGCGATGTCGCTGTCGAGGTTGGTCCGCCACTCCTGGGGAAGCGGCAGGTGCCAGGTCTTCTCGCCGGCCGACGTCGCTGCGTCCTGCACCTGCTGGATCCAGGCGTCGTTGGTCCCCATGACGCCGGCGTGGTTGTCCCCCAGGGCGACCATGCACGCACCGGTCAGCGTCGCCAGGTCGATGATGGCATCGGGCTGGTCGTCCGTTGCCTTCGACAACGCGTCGGCCAGGATGAGACGGCCCTCGGCATCGGTGTTGTGGACCTCGACGGTCTTGCCGTTGCTGATCGTGAGGACGTCGCCGAGGCGGGTGGCGTCGCCGCCGGTCATGTTGTCGGTGAGCGGGACATAGCCACGGACCTCGACCTTGGGGTTCGCGGCCTGGAGCGCACAGAACGCGCCGATCACTGCGGCGCCACCGCCCATGTCGGCCTTCATCGCGATCATCCCGTCGGACGGCTTGAGGCTCAGGCCGCCGGAGTCGAAGGTCACGCCCTTGCCGACGAGGGCCACCACGCCGCGAGCCTTGCCCTCGGGCTTCCAGGACAGTTCGAGGAAGCGCGGCGGGATCTCGGAGCCCCGGTTGACCCCGAGCAGGCCGCCCATCTTGGCGGCCTTGATCTCCTTGGGTCCGAGCACCGTGACCTCGAAGCCGTAGGTGGCCCCGAGCCGCTCGGTCTTCTTGGCGAGTGCCGGTGCGGTGAGGGTCCCACCGGGCTCGTTCACGAGGTCGCGCGCCACGCACACCGCTTCGGCGACGCCACGCCCCGCTTCGAACGCCGACTGCACACGCTTGCCGCCCGTGCCGACGACCTCGACCGACCGGAGCTCGGACGGTTTCGGATCGCTCTTGAGCGCCGTGTACTCGTAGCTGCCCAGGACCAGGCCCTCGGCCAGGGCCTGTGCGACCGCGGTGGGGCTCAGCTCGCCGGCGGCCTGGATCACCTCGTGCACCGACAGCGCCTGTTGCTTCTTGCCGGCGCGGGCGATGGCTCCGCCGACGACGCGGAACGAGTCGACCGTGCGGTCCTCGGTCGAGCCGAGTCCCACGACGAGGGCGGCGCTCCCCTCGTGGCCGGAGACGATCTGCGACTCACCGACCTTGGCCTCGAAGCCGGCCTCTCCGAGCACGGCGTGCAGCGGATGGTCGCCGAGGGCCTCGACGGCGACGCCGGTCACCACCATCGCGGTCTCCGACGGTTCCTTGACGAGGTCGATCGTGATGGTCATGAGTCCTCCGTGGTGGCGGTACGAGAGCGCAGGGTGTCGCCGGATTCGGTCCAACGGGCCATGGTCCAGAGCAGTGACGAGAGCCGGT
>JBFIHN010000144.1:0-8089 GCA_041601775.1 Acidimicrobiales bacterium | reverse complement strand
TGGCCGGCCGCCACGACACGATGATGAACCCGCCGATCGAGGGACTCCTCGAACGTGCCGACTCGAAGTTCCGTCTCGTGACGCTCGCGTCGACCCGGGCGCGCCAGATCAACGCCTACTTCAACGCCGTCGGTAGTGGTGGCCTCGGTTCGCAGGTCCCGCCGCAGGTCCCCTCGGTGGCCCGCAAGCCGCTGTCGATCGGCTTCGAGGAGATCGCCGCCGACAAGATCCTCCCGGTCTACGGCGAGGCCCTCGTGGCCAAGCGCGAGGCCGAGGCTGCCGCAGCGGCCGAGCGGATCGCCGCCGCCACAGCCAACGAAGAGGACTAGGCCGCACCCGCCGGCCCGCACGCGATGCTTGCCGGGAAACGCATCGTCCTCGGAGTCACCGGGGGCATCGCAGCGTACAAAGCAGTCGAGCTCTGTCGTCGCCTCGTCGATGCCGGCGCGCACGTGTCGCCGATCATGACCGACGGTGCCCGTCGATTCGTCGGAGCGACCACCTTCTCGGCGCTGGCGAGCGAGCCGGTGCAGACCTCGCTCTTCGACGAGACCAGCCCGATCCCGCACACCCGACTGGGGCAGAACGCCGACCTGATCATCGTCGCCCCAGCGACCGCTCGGCTGTTGTCGGACTATCGCACCGGGCGTTCCGACGACCTGCTCACCGCGACCCTGATCGCCACCCGGGCGCCGGTGCTCGTGGCGCCGGCCATGCACACCGAGATGTGGGAGCACCCGTCGGTGCAGGACAACCTCGACGTGCTCCGCTCGCGCGGCGTGCACGTCGTCCCTCCCGAGGAAGGCCGTCTGGCCGGTGGCGACGTCGGTTCCGGCCGCCTGGCCGACCCGTCGTCCATCGTCGCCCGCGCCGAGGAGATCCTCGCAGCCCGGGGATCGCACCGTGACCTCGCAGGCCTCCGGGTGCTCATCACCGCTGGTGGCACCCGAGAGCCCATCGATCCCGTCCGCTTCATCGGGAACCGGTCATCGGGCAAGCAGGGCTTCGCCGTGGCCGAGGAGGCCGCCGCCCGCGGCGCCGAGGTGACGGTCGTGGCCACCGTCCAACGCCCGGTGTCGGCGGGGATCGACGTCGTGGCGGTGGAGACCGCGGACGAGATGCACGATGCCGTCCTGGCCCGGGCCGGGCAGAGCGATGTGGTCGTGATGGCCGCCGCAGTCGCCGACTTCCGCCCGACCGCCGTGGCCGACGCGAAGATCAAGAAGGCCGGAGGGGTGCCCGAGGTCCGCCTCGAACCGACGGTCGACATCCTCGCCGCGCTGGGAGCGTCGAAGCCCGCCGGCCAGACGCTCGTGGGGTTCGCGGCCGAGACCCATGCCGTGCGGCAGAATGCCGAGGACAAACTCCGGGCCAAGGGCGCCGACCTCATCGTCGCCAACGACGTCACGGCGCCCGGAGCAGGATTCGAACACGACACCAACGAAGTGGTGATCCTGTCGGCAAGCGGAAGCACCGATGTGTCACAGGCGGACAAGCGGATCATTGCTCGAGCGGTGCTCGATGCCGTCGTCTCTCTCAGGAACCCCTCTCAGGAACATTGACCAGGAGCACAGATGAAGAACTTCACTTTCACGTCCGAGTCGGTCTCGGAGGGCCATCCCGACAAGATGGCCGACCAGATCTCGGACGCGATCCTCGACGAGATCCTGACGAGCGACCCCATGGCCCGCGTGGCCTGCGAGACGATGGTCACGACCGGCATGGCGATCGTGTCGGGCGAGATCACGACCACGGCGTACGTCGAGATCGCCGACATCGTGCGTCGCACGATCAAGGAGATCGGCTACGACCGCGAGTCGATGGGCTTCGACGGCAACACGTGTGGCGTGATGACCTCGATCGACCCGCAGAGCCCCGACATCGCCCAGGGCGTCGACAAGGCGTTCGAGACCCGCAGCGGTGAGCGCGTCGACGAGATCGACGACCAGGGTGCCGGCGACCAGGGCATGATGTTCGGCTACGCGTGCGACGAGAACGACGCGATGATGCCGACGCCGATCCACCTGGCACACCGTCTGGCCGAGCGCCTGGCCGAGGTCCGCAAGGCCGGGATCCTCCCGTACCTGCGTCCGGACTCCAAGACCCAGGTGACCATCGACTACGTCGATGGCAAGCCCGACAAGCTCACCACGGTCCTCATCTCGACCCAGCACGCGCCGGGCCATGACGCCGAGAGCCTGATCAAGCCCGACCTCATCCAGGAGGTCATCCGTCCGACGCTGCCCGAGCAGTTCGCCGACGACGACTTCAAGGTCCTGGTGAACCCGACCGGCGTGTTCGAGTTGGGCGGCCCGCACGCCGACTGTGGCCTCACCGGCCGCAAGATCATCGTCGACACCTACGGTGGCTGGGCCCGCCACGGCGGCGGCGCCTTCTCCGGCAAGGACCCGTCCAAGGTCGACCGCTCCGCCGCCTACGCCACGCGCTGGGTCGCCAAGAACCTCGTGGCCGCGGGCGCTGCCGGCCGCTGCGAGGTGCAGGTCGCATATGCGATCGGCGTCGCCCACCCGGTCTCGATCATGGTCGACACCTTCGGCACCGAGAACGTCGACCCCGAGAAGATCAACGCTGCGGTCCACGAGGTCTTCGACCTCCGTCCCGGCGCGATCCTGCGTGACCTCGACCTGCGCCGCCCGATCTACCGCAAGACCGCGGCCTACGGGCACTTCGGCCGTACCGGCGAACCGGGCGAGTTCCCGTGGGAGAACACCAACCGGGTCGACGACGTGAAGTCGGCGCTCGGCCTGTAGCGACGACGCCCGCGCTCGCGCGGGTAGACATCCACGAGTGCGTCTGTTCCGCGACGAGACCGAGTCCCGCCTCGTCGTGCGGGTCCTCCCTGACCAGACAGGGATCACCAAGACGTTCGACTATCTCGTCCCGCCCGAATGGGCGGGACGAGTCGCGCTCGGGACACGGGTCCGCGTCGTGCTCGGGCCCCGCCGTGTGGGCGGGTGGGTCGTCGACGTCGGGGTCGACCCGCCGCCTGACGTCGACCTCAAGCCGGTCGCCAAGATCAGTGGGCACGGGCCGAGCGGCGAGGTGATCGACCTGGCCCGGTGGGCGCAGTGGCGCTGGGCCGCGCGTACCCCGGTGCCGTTCCTGCGCACGGCATCGCCCGAGCGGATGGTCACGGCGTTGCCGGCACCGGGGATCCGGCGCCACGCCGTGCCCCCGTCCGGCGACGGGATCGTCCAGGGGGCGTTCGTGGACGGGCCGTCCGTGCTGCGCCTGCCACCGTCCGCCGATCCGGTGCCCGTCGTCCAGGCGGCGGCGTCGCTCGGCGATCCGCTGATCCTGTGCACCACTCGGAACCAGGCCGAGCGCATCGCCCGTCGTCTCGAGCGTGCCGGCGTGCCGACGGCGCTGCATCCGGACGGATGGGGAGCGGCTGCCGCCGGAGGCGTCGCGGTCGTGGGAACCCGCGCCGCGGTGTGGAGCACGCTTCCCGAACTGGCCGCCATCGTGGTGTTCGACGAGCACGACGAGGTGCACCAGGAGGAGCGGACCCCGACCTGGCACGTCCGCGACGTCGCACTCGAGCGAGCACGGCGCCTCGGGATCCCCTGTGTGTTGACGTCGCCGATGCCATCGCTCGAGGCGCTGGACCGAGCCCGTCTCGTCACCGTCGATCGCTCGGCAGAACGCGACGGTTGGCCCAAGGTCGTCGTGGCCGACCGTCGGGACGAGGACACCGCCCGCAACGCGCTCTTCTCACCGGCGTTGGTCGAGATCGCCCGTTCCGGTGTGCGTCTCGTCTGCATCCTGAACCAGAAGGGCCGCGCCGTGCTGCTGGCGTGTGCGACCTGCCGCGACCTCGCTCGGTGTGACCGCTGCGATGCCGCCGTGCACCGGCCCGGCGACGACGAACTCGTCTGTCGGCGCTGCGGCGCGACCCGGCCGGTGGTCTGCGCGTCGTGTGGGAGCACGCAGCTCAAGACGGTCCGCATGGGCGTGAGCCGCGTGCGCGACGACCTCGAGGCGCTGGCGGGCGAGCCGGTGGTGGCGGTCACCGCCGACGACGCCGACCCGGTGCCTCCCGACGCCCGTCTCGTCGTCGGCACCGAGGCGGCGCTGCACCGCATCGAGCGAGCCGACGTGGTGGCGTTCCTCGACCTCGACCAGGAGCTGCTGGCCGCGCGCTACCGGGCGTCGGAACAGGCGCTCGCGCT
This sequence comes from Acidimicrobiales bacterium, assembly GCA_041601775.1. GTDB lineage: Bacteria > Actinomycetota > Acidimicrobiia > Acidimicrobiales > Salinilacustritrichaceae > Salinilacustrithrix. Next base: position 3,896 of record JBFIHN010000144.1, on the reverse strand, counting down.
CCTCGTCCGGGCCGCTCGCCTGGTCGGCGGACGACACGGTTCCGGGCGGCTCCTCCTCCAGACGCGGAGTCCCGACCACGAGGTGGTGCAGGCCGCGTTGCACGGCGACCCGACGTTGGTGTCCGACGCCGAGCGGGAGCGGCGGCGGGAGTTCCGTTTCCCGCCCGAGGTGGCGATGGCCGAGGTGAGCGGCGTGGCTGCACCGGCCTTCGTCGAGGCCCTGCGCGCCGTGGATGGCGCGGCGGTCGACGTCGTCGGTCCCTTCGAAGGCACCTGGCGGGTGACGGCACCGGACCACGAGGCGCTGTGCCACGCCCTCGGGCGAGCCGAACGCCCGCCCGGTCGGCTACGCCTGGTCGTCGACCCCACCCGCAGCTGACGCCGCCCGCAACAGCCGGTACCCGGCGCGCGACGCGAGGCGTTCCGTCTCGTGGCCCTGGAGCCCGAGCCATCGCTGGAGCGAGTCGGCGCCGAGGTGACGGTTGACGACGAGCACCGCGGTACCGGTCGGCGTCAGGCGTCCGAGCCAACGGAGCAGCAGGTCGTGCAGGGCGTCCTTCCCGATCCGGATCGGCGGATTCGACCAGACGAGGTCGAAGGTGCCGTCGACCTCGTCGGGGGCGGCGGTGGTCACGTTCCCCAGACCCAGTGCCGCGGCGTTCGCCGCCGTCAGGTCACGACTCCGTTCGTTCACGTCGACGGCGACGACCTCGGCGCCGGGTGCCGTGGTGGCCAGGACCATCGCCATGGGCCCGTACCCGCATCCGAGATCGAGGAACCGGCCCTTCGGTGGGGGTTCGGGCGCTCGCTCGAGCAGGAACGCCGTCCCGGGGTCGATGCGGTTGGGGCTGAACGTCCCCCGGTCGCTGGTGAGCGCGAGGTCGAGGCCCCGGGCCCGGAGGCGAACGGACTTCGGCCGCGACGGACTGCGGGGCGAGGCGGCGAAATACTGCTCGCCGGAAGCGTCGGAAGGGGCACCCACGGGCGTCGACGGTAGCCTCGGATCCGTGCGTGCCCCCTACACCATTCGTGTCGTCGGCGATCCCGTGCTCCGGGCTGCCGCGGCGGAGATCACCGACATCGACGGGCGACTCGTCAAGTTGGCCGAGGACATGCTCGAGACCATGTACGAGGCGCCGGGTCTCGGCTTGGCCGCACCGCAGGTGGGCGTGGGCAAGCGTCTCTTCGTCTACGACCTCGATCCCGATCGTCGCGACAACCCGAAGGTCCTGGTCAACCCGCAGATCGTCGAGTCGCAGGGCGAGTGGGCCTACGAGGAGGGCTGCCTGTCGATTCCCGGGTTGTCGTTCGAGATCATCCGCCCCAAGCAGGTCCACCTCGTGGGCCTCGACCTCGACGGCAACGAGGTGTCGGTCGAAGCCGACGAACTGTCGGCCCGGCTCTTCCAACACGAACTCGACCACCTCGACGGCGTGCTGATGACCGAGCGCATGGACGCCGACACCAAGAAGATCGCACTCCGGGAGATCCGGGCCATGCGCGACCGTCTCGACCCACCGGAGGCCACCACCTCGCGAGGCCTTCGTTTCGGCTGAGTCGATGACGTCACCCGACACGACGGCACCATCCCGTCTCGTCTACCTCGGATCGCCTGCCCTCTCGGTCCCACCGCTGCGCGCGCTGTGCGACGCGGGCTTCGACGTGGCGACCGTCGTCACCAATCCCGATCGCCGACGTGGCCGGGGGAGCACCACCACCCCGACGCCGGTGAAGGTCGCCGCGCTCGACTTGGGGATACCCGTGACCCACGACATCGACGCGGTCCTCGACGTCGGTGCCGATCTGGGCGTCGTCGTCGCCTTCGGTCAGATCATCCGTCCCCACGTGCTCGACGCCGTGCCGATGGTCAACCTCCACTTCTCGCTGCTGCCACGTTGGCGGGGTGCGGCGCCGGTCGAGCGGGCGATCCTGGCCGGCGACACGACGACCGGCGTCGATCTGATGGACGTCGCTGCCGGCCTCGACACCGGTGGGATCCGGGCGCGTGTCGAACTCGACATCGGACCGGACGAGACGGCCGAGGAGCTCCGGGCCCGGCTCGTCGATGCAGGAGCATCGTTGCTGGTCCGATCGCTCCGCGACGGCCTCCGCCCGGCCCACCCGCAGGAGGGCGAGGCCGTGTACGCCCACAAGATCACGCCCGACGACCTGCACATCGACTGGAGCGCGCCGACGGTGCAGATCCACCGGCAGGTGCGGGTCGGGGGAGCCTGGACGACGCGAGACGGCGAGCGCTTCAAGGTGTGGCGAAGCGCCACGACCCCCGCCGGCGACGGGATCGTCCATCCGACCGGCGACGGCGAGATCGAGCTCCTCGAGGTCCAGCCGGCGGGCAAACCTCGTCTGGACGCGGCCGCCTGGGCCAACGGTGCTCGCTGGACCGCCGACGATCGGCTCGGATCGTGACCGACGACGCCGGCGTGGCGACGCGACGAACGGCGATCGATGCGCTCGTGCGGATCGAGACCGACCGTGCGTATGCGAATCTGGCGACCAACGCCATCCTCGATCGTTCACCGCTCGAGCAGCGTGATCGGCATTTCGTCACCGAACTCGTCTACGGCACCTGCCGTATGACCCGCGCCTGCGACCACCTCATCGACCGCCACCGACGCGGCGACGTGAGCGCCCGTGTGCAGGCCGCGCTGCGCCTGGGGACGTATCAGCTCGCGTTCGCCGGTGTCGCCCCCCACGCCTCGGTCGACGCCACCGTCGGCGCGTCCCCACGCCCCGCCCGGGGTCTGGTGAACGCCGTGCTGCGGCGGATCGCCCGGGATGTGCAGGACGGGATCACGTGGCCGAGCGACGGCGTCCAACTGTCGTATCCCGACTGGGTCGTACGGTCGTATCAGGAGTTCCTCGGGGTCGAGCAGGCACAACGCTCCCTCGCGGCGATGAACGAACCGGCGACCACCCACACCCGGCTCGACGGCTACGTACAGGACCTCGCATCGCAGGAGGTCGTCGACGCCGTGGGTGCGTCGGCGGGTGAGCGGGTGCTCGACCTGTGCGCGGCCCCGGGAGGCAAGGCGACGGGTCTCGCGGCCCGCGGTGCCGACGTCATCGCCGCCGACGTCTCGCCCGGTCGGTTGTCGCTCGTGGTCGACAACGCCGAGAAGCTCGGTGCTCGTCTCCCCGTCGTGGCTGCAGACGCCGTGCACCCGCCCTTCGCCCCGGAGACGTTCGACCGCGTGCTGGTCGATGCTCCGTGCTCCGGTCTCGGCGTGCTCCGCCGACGGCCGGACGCTCGCTGGCGCATCGACGCCGGCGCACCGGACCGTCTGGCCGCACTCCAGGTCGACATCCTCGACGCCGCTGCACGACTGGTCGCGCCGGGTGGTCTGCTCGTCTACTCGGTGTGCACGCTCACCGCAGCCGAGACCGATGGCGTGGTCGGGGCGGTCGAACTCCCCGCGGACTTCGAGTTCGGCGACCGCACGGTCATCGCTCCGGACGCGCAGCGCGACGGGATGTTCCTCGCCACCTGGCGTCGTCGCTGACGTGTCGCCTGCCTAGTGTCGGGCGCCATGGCTGACGCGAAGATCCTGACCGTGTCCGACGGCGTGGTCGCGGGAACACGAGACGACCGGTCGGGCGCGGCGCTCGAGAGCCATCTGGCCGAGGCCGGCTACACGGTGGTCGAGCGCCGGGTCGTCGCCGACGGGATCGAATCGGTCGCCAGAGCACTGCGCGACATGGCGGACGGGTTCGCGGGCGTGGTCGTCACCACCGGTGGGACCGGGTTCGGGCCGCGCGACCTCACGCCGGAGGGGACGCGGGCGGTGCTCGAACGAGAGGCGCCCGGCCTGGCCGAGGCCATGCGGCTGGTCAATCCGCTCGGGCGGCTGTCGCGACAACGGGCCGGGACGATCGGC
>JBFIHN010000143.1:0-8116 GCA_041601775.1 Acidimicrobiales bacterium | reverse complement strand
GGGCTGCCCCACGCTCGTGGTCGCGCCGCGCCGGGTGGACGTCGACGCCCTCGACGCCCTCGCCGCGGCGGCCGGGCCGACGGTGGTCATCATCGACGACGCCGACGACCTGGCGGACGCCGACGCCCGAGTCGTCGAGGCGCTCACGCAACTCGATCAGGTGCGGGTGGTGGCGTCGTTCGACACGGCGGCGGCCGCACGCGCCTATTCCGGGCTCGTCCCCGCGCTGCGACGGGGACGGCGCCTGTTGGTGTTGTGCCCCGCGGGATCGGCCGAGGTCGACCAGTACACCGGGGTGCGGATGCGGCTCCGCCCCGGCGCCACCTTCCCGCCGGGCCGCGGGGTGCTGGTGGTCGACCGTCAGCCCCGGATCGTCCAGGTGGGCATGGCGCGCACGACAGACACTTGAAAACAATGAAAAGACATGAGATGCTCGGACGATGACCACGAACAACATCGTCGTGACCTTCGCCGAGATCCAGACCATGGCCGCCCGGCTGCGGAACGAGGGTGGTGCCATCGCCGGTCAGCTCGACTCGCTGCTCGGCGCGGTCCAGGCCATGGTCGAGAGTGGCTGGCGCGGCCAGGCGGCCGGCGCGTTCCACGGCCTGTACGCCAACGCGACGCAGGGGTGGAAGGAGGTCGAGACGGCGCTCGTGCACATGGCCGACCTGCTGCGCACCATCGGCGAGCAGTACGAGGCCCAGGAGTCGTCGATCGCCGCGTCGCTGAACGGCTGATCCGTCGGTGTCCGGGTCCGAGTCCCTCTTCGTCGAGCCCGACGAACTGCGGGCGGTGGCCGCCGAGGTCGTCGCGGCAACGCGCTCGCTCGAGGATGCCCGCGGCGCGCTCGACGCCGCCGGCGTCAACGTCGGCGCCGGCATCGACCACAGCGACCGAGCCGACGACAAGGTCGCGACCTTCGTCCGTCAGTGGCGTGCGGAGTTCGACGCGCTCCGAGCGCTGCTCGGCGGGTTCGGCGACGTGTTGACCTCGGCCGCCGAGTGCTACGAGGACCTCGACGCCGACCTCTCCACCTGCTTCCGATGAGCCTGCCCACGGTGCCGTCGGACCTGCCCTTCCCCCCGGGCAGCAGTGCGGCCGTGCGTGCCGGAGCAGCCGACATCCGCGCGACGATCCCGTCGCTGCGGACCGCGCGAGCGGCGGCCGAGCATCTCGAGGACATCGCCCGCGGTGTGCACTGGCGCGGCGATGCCTTCGCCGCCTACCAGCGCAGGTGCGAGCGGGGGTCGCTCACGCCGGCGATCGACCGGGCCATCGAGTGGATGACCGTGGCCGCCGACCGCCTCGACCACTTCTCGTCACGCTTCGACGCCAACACCGACACCATCGGTTGGTGTCGGTCCCGACTTGTCGCACTCGGCATCGAGGGCGGGTCGGTCCCCGACGAGTTGGTCCCGGAGGTGCAGCGGATCGGCTGGGACGCCGATCGTGCGTGGGCCGACCACCGCGCCGCCCTCGCCGACGTCGCCGACCTCTTCGACTGGCTCGACGACCAGCCGACGTTCGCGGAGCCGCCGCCGTCGAACTGGGACCGGGTACGCGGCGGCGCCGGCCACGTGTGGAGCTTCGGCGTGGGGATCACGGAGGGGACGTGGGAGATGGTCTCCTTCACGGCCGAGCTCATGGCCTTCACCAACCCGCTGACCGGGCCGCTCGAGTGGCGGGAGGCGTGGCACAGCCGCGAACAGATCCGTGCGGTGTTCGACTACGCGAGGGACAACCCGGGCGAGTTCGCCACCGAGGTGGGTCGGGCGGTCATCGACCTCGACACCCTCACCGAGGACGGCGTGGCCCGCTGGCTGGGCCACCGCGTCCCCGACGTCGTCGTCGCGCTGGCCACGGGCGGCGCCGGATCGGCGACGACGCGGGTCGCCGCACTGTCCCCGAGGATGCGCCGGCGTCTCGATGCCTTCGTGGTGAACGCGCTCACCGGCCGGCTCGCCGCGGTCGAGGCCTACACGACCGGGGTCGCGCTGGTCGACGACGAGGACTAGCGCTCGGGCCAGGAGGTCCGACGACGTCGTCGCGGACCGCGGTCGCCCAGTGCCCATGCCCGCCGCCAACTGGGGGCGTCGGGGCCAGACAGCGCCGGCGTGTCGGCGGCGTGGGCCCGCTTGCGGGCGTCGTACCAGTCGGTGATCGTCTCGTCGGCCAGGCCGGCGACCGCGGTCTCGATCCGGGCACCGAGGCGTCGGGTGTCCTCACCCTCCCGGGCGCGGATCGGATGACCGAACGTGACGACGGTCGGCGAGGGCCGCAGCCGCTTCGATCCCTTGCGCAGGATGCGACCGGTGCCGGCGAGGTGGATGGGGACCACGGGCGCACCGGTGCGGCGCGCCAGGTACGCGGCGCCGCCGCGGAAGTCCTGTCCCCAGCCGTCGGGTGACCGTCCGCCTTCGGGGAAGATGAGCATCGACCAGCCGTCGCCGAGCAGGTCCGTCGCCAGGTTGGCCGACCGACGGGTGACCGTGGCGCGTTCGATGGGGATGGCGTTGAGCGCCAGGCTGGCCGCCGCGCTGGTGGCGCGGGTGCGGAAGAAGTAGTCGGCCGCGGCACCGACGAACACCTGGTAGCGCCAGGGCTCGGGGAGGCTGGTGAGCAGCAGCGGCGTGTCGATGTGGCTGTGGTGGTTGGCGCAGAAGATGACCGGCTCGAAGTCGCCCTCGCGGAGGTCGGTGAGACGGTCCACGCCCTCGACCCGGGGTCGGGCGATGCCCGCGATCGCCGGTCGCAGCACCGCCTCGAGCAGCACGGTGCGGGCCCAGCGAGCGGGGAAGGTGCGCGCCCACTCGGTGTCGTAGTCGGCGCCGGTCTGGCGCTTCGGGGTCAGCGGGGCCACGCCCTTGGGCGTGTCCGGCGCGCGCAACGGGAACGAGGCCGAGCGCAGCTTGCGCCGCGGGTCCAGTGCCTCGAGGTTCACGTGACGTCCGCCATCAGGATCGGCGGGTTGTGGACGTGCGTGATGGTCGGCTGCGGTCCGACCACGTCGGAGGCGAGCTCGAGTGCGTCCTGCATCGTGCTCGCGGGGGCGAAGCCGAGGCGACGGACGGCCTTCGGTTCACCGCCGACGATGATCACCTTGCCCAGGTGCTGGAGGGCATGGCTGCCCCAGTACCACATGTAGAAGGGATGGACGCCGTGGTAGGCGTAGCTCGTCCGGTACAGGTGGCGGTACCACTCGTCCTCGGCGAAGTCCTTCTCGTACTTCTCGACCTCCTTGGGGTCTGTCGTCTGCGACAGCACCTGCTCGAAGAAGTCGATGTAGCTCGGGTGGTGGACCGGGTGGAACTCCCACGGGGTCGGGTGGGTCATGATCAGCACGCCACCCTCCCGCACCAGGGGCTTGCCCCGGTACATGTTGAAGAAGTAGCCGAGGCCGAGGCACATCACCAGGATCGGGTTCATGATCGAGTTGACGTTGTACGGGCAGATGTAGGGGAGGCCCATCGTCAGCACGTCGGTCTGTCCCTCGACGGGGACGATGTGCTGTTCGAAGCAGTGCTCGAGCGTCTTCTCGTGGACGGCCTCGACCTCGCCGGCCTGCACGCTGGTCACCGCGTAGGGCGCCTTCCACGACATGAACGCGGCACGCTTGGCCCGTGCCGGCATGCGCTTGAGACCGGCCTGCATGCCCAGGAACATGGCGCGGTCCTTGGCGGTCCACTCCCACTCGCGCTTGGCCAGCATCGACATCGGGCTCTGCGTGCCCAGGGCCTCGGTGCCGAACGTGTCGTTGTTGAGCGTCGTCTCGATCTGGAAGACCTTGACGTCGTTGTCGCGCAGGACCTTGCCCATCCGCCAGTTCGAGTGGTGGAGCTCGGAGCTGTGGCGGTCCATGAAGCTCTTCGAGTGCTGCATGGTGTGCACGTTGTGGTGGTGCTTGAGGCTCGGGTAGCCGGCCAGGCCGGTGGCCGTGCTCTTCCAGCCGCCGTCCATCGACACCAGGTTGATGTTCACGTAGACGATCAGGTCGCTGGTGGCCGCACGCTTGTTGATGGCCACGAGCTCGCCGTGGTCGGTGGTGCCGATCTCGAGCATCCCGTCGGGATCCTCGGCGTCGTGGTTGTAGAGCTTCCCGTCGGGGGCGAACGCGTCGTAGACCCGGTCGCCGACGGCGTGGCGCAGTTCGTCCTCGGTCATACGGCGATGCAGTGCGAGGGCGGCGATGATCTCGACGTCGTCGACGCCGGCGGCAGCGGCGGTGTCGAGCACGGCCTCGATGATCCGCTGGCGCACGTCGGGCTTGCGCATCTGGGGGAGCGGGAGGCTGATGTCGTCGAAGCAGATGGTCAGCTTCATGCCACCGAAGAGCAGCTCGGACAGCGGCTTCGAGTCGCCGAGCGGCGCTTCGAGTGCCGCGGCGATCTTGTCGTCCACGTTCTTGAGACCCGGCAGCGGCTCGGCCGGGTAGATGACGCGGGTGCGGCCGGCTGGCATCTTCTCGAGGGAGAAGCCCTCACCGCGATGGAAGAGGATGGGTGGCGTGGAGCTGTCCACGTCCAACACGAGTCCGGGGCGAGGCATCTTCAGGCTTCTCTCATGTCGAAGGCGATCTTGACGGCACCGCGACGGCCCGCCTCGGCGGCGTGCGCGATGGCATCGGTGTAGCGACGCAGCGGGTAGGTCTGGGTGACGAGGCGTTCCAGTTGCTTGGCCGCGACCAGGTCGACGGCGGCGTCGAAGTCGGAACGGTCGTAGGCGTAGACGCCGCGCAGGGCCACCTCCCGGTGCCAGAGCCCGGTGAGGTCGAGGTTCACCGTCGCCGGCATGCCGACGACGAGGACGGTGCCGCCCGGCGCCACGACCTCGAGGGCCAGGGCGAGGGACGACTCGGATCCGACGCAGTCGATGACCGTCGGTGCGCCGCCCGTGAGCTGACTCCCGAGCTTCATCGAGCCGGTGGCGAGCCGGATGGCGCCGGCGAGCTCGCCGGGGTCGACGACCCTGCTGGCCCCGAGATCCGTGGCGAGCCGCTTCTGGTGGGGGTAGCGGGCGGCGACGGTGACGTCGTCGCGACCGAGCGCGGCAACGGTCAGCAGGCCGAGCGTGCCGGCACCGATGACCGCGACGGGGCCGTCGCCGACCACCTGGGCGGCGGCATGGACGGCGCACGCGGTCGGTTCGACCATGACCGCGGCCTCGTCGGAGAGTTCGTCGGGCACAGCCACCAGCTGGTCGGGGTGGGCGACCATCTCCTCGGACCAGCCGCCGCCGGTGTCGCAGCAGAAGCCGGACTGGAGGCCGGGTTCGAGGTGACCGAACGCGATGCGTTCGCACCGGTTGATCTGGCCGGCGACGCAAGCCGGGCAGGCAGGATCGATGCCGCGGATCCCGCAGTGCAGGACGGGGACGAGCACCGCCCGGGTGCCGTCGTCGAGGTCGCCGACGACCTCGTGGCCGGGCACGAACGGGAAGCTCACGACGGGTTCGAAGTAGCGGGACGAGTGCCCGTCGATCGTCGACAGGTCCGATCCGCAGATCCCCGAGAGGCGCGGTCGGAACGACACCCAGTCGTCGGTCGGCCGATCGGGGGCGTCGACGTCACGCAGCCGGATCGGTCCGACCGCGGCGCCGGCCCCGGGCTTGAACGCCCCGGCGACCATGGCCGCCGCGTACCGCGCCGGTTTCCGCGAGAACTCGAGTGCCTTCATCGGGCGATCCTGGAGGGGGTGCGGCCGCGCCACGACGGACCGATCGGGACCAGGGGGTCGCTGTGGCCCGCCGACTTCTCGAAGTGCTCGACCAACCACCCCCGCTTACGGGCGAGGGCCGAGAGCCGGGCTTCGGGGTTGACGGCGACCGGGAACCCGGCTGCCTCGAGGAGGGGCAGGTCGGAGGTCGAGTCGGCATAGGCGACCGACTCCGCCGGGTCGAACCCGTGGGTCTCGCAGTAGTCGAGCAGCGCCTGGGCCCGGGTCTCGCCCGTGGGCGGGACGTCGGTGAGTTCGCCGGTGAAGCGCCCGTCGGCGCCGATGCTCATCTCGGCGCAGATCACGTCGTCGAACAGCGGCTTGAGCGGCTCGATCGCCACGCCGAGTGCCCCGGTGATCAGCAGCGTCCGATGACCGAGCTTGCGGTGCTCGCGCACCCGACGGATCGCCTCGGGGAACGACTTGGTCAACAGCAGGTGGCTGGCCATCTCGACCGTGTCGGCGTGGAGTTGCGCGGCGTCGGCACCCTCGTAGCGACGGTAGAAGTGGCGCAGGAAGTCGCTGCGGTCCTTGCGGTCGAGCGACAGCAACGACGGGGCCTCGGCCAGGGTCCGGAGCACGAAGCGGAGACGGTCGTCGGTGGGCAGCCGGCGCGTGGCCAGCCAGGAGTACGACGCCACGACGTTCGACGCGATGAGGGTGTTCTCGAGGTCGAAGGCCACGACCTGGCGGTCCTCGTGCAGGACCTGCCGGCGGAGCCGGGACGACCGCGACTCACGCTCGCTGGCGCCGGGCGTCGTCTTGACCCGGGCATGGGTCACGACCGACGGCAGGTGGATCTCGGTGACGTAGCGGTCCCAGTCGATGACGCGCGGATCGAGGCAGAAGTTCTCGCGTGATTCGTCGTCGCATGCGGCAGCGAGGCCGAGGAGGTTGTCGACGCCGTAGATGGCCTCGCACTCGGTGTACGCGCCGTACAGCTCGACGTACGTCAGGGCCCGCTGGGCTTCTTCCTTCTTCTCCTCGAGGGTGGCGGCCCACTCGGCCTGCTTCCCGCGCAGCGGGAGGGCCTGCAGCACCGACTCGGTCTTCTCGAGGATCGACGTGGCCCGCTCGAGTTGCGCCTGCACCCGGCCCCGGCCGGGGAACTTCCACTCGGGCACGACGATCGGCTGCCCGTCGTTGTCGTAGATCGGGTGCTCGGTGAACCAGCCGCTGACGTTGTCGACGAGCGTCTGGTACCGCAGCGGGTTGGCGGATCCCGACGCCGACTGCACGATGCGCGGCTCCGCCAGCGAACCGTCGTCGTTGCGGGCCGGTCCGGCCGCAGCGGTGGCACAGATCGCGGCGCACACGAGGTCGACGGGGATGACGTCGACGACGCCCTCCGGCACGCCGGGGAACTCCTTGAGGAGTCCTCGCGCATAGGAGATGATCACCGGCTCGGCCATGCGGAAGCCGCGGATCCAGCCGGGCGACGGCTCGGCCAGGGAGCTCTCGATGATGGCGGGCCGCACGACCGACACCGGCAGGTCGCGACGCTGGTCGAAGAGCGCCCGCTCGCCGAACGCCTTGGTGTAGGCGTAGGCGTCGGGCCAGCCGAGGCTGGCGGCACGGGAACGACCGGCGTCGACGAGTTGGTCGGTGACCCAGCGGGTGCGGTTCTGCTCGGTCTTCGAGGCCAGCAGGGGAGTGCCGGCGGCGCCGAGTTCCTTGCGGGCCTCGGACCGGAACCGCTTCAACATGTCGGGCTTGCGCGACTCGGCCTGGGCGTCGGCACGGATCCGACGGGCAGCAGCGACCTCGTCGCGCCAGTCGACGCCGAACCAGAACGGGCTCTGGTCGACCGGGACCTCGGGGGCCGAGCCCTTGCGGTTGCCGGCGACGTAGCAGGTGCTCACCGCGACGAGGTGCGGCAGTTCGGCCATCGACCCTTCGTCGTGCAGGTCGTGGAGTGTCGCGGCGATCCGTGACGGGCCGAGGAGGTTGACCTCGACGGCCGAGTCGAGCGGCGAGTCGAAGCTCACGGTCGCAGCCGAGTGGATGACGATGTCGCACGTCGCCAGGACCGCACGTCCGTCGGCGTCGAGGCCGAGGCCGTCGGTGCCGACGTCGCCGGCGATCGGCGTGACCCGCCGAGCGATCATGGCGTCGAAGTCGTCGGTCTCGGCCCGCAGGCGGTCGAAGGCGTCGTTCTTGAAGATCTCGCGTTTGGCGCGTTGTTCGACGGTGCGGCGCTGGCCGGCGCGGATGAGCAACACCAACTCGCACCCCGGGACCCCGCGTAGGAGCCGCTCGATAAGCGCGGTGCCGAGGAAGCCGGTTCCGCCGGTGATGGCGATGCGTTTGCCGTCGAGATCGTCGGCGATCGAGATCGCGCCCTGCGAGGTCACCACCTTGTTCTACCATTTGGTAAGTGACCGCCGCAGTGACCACGCCCG
>JBFIHN010000142.1:0-8157 GCA_041601775.1 Acidimicrobiales bacterium | reverse complement strand
GCGGCCGATCCGGCCCTCGGCGATGCCGCCCCGGACATCGGCGCGGTGGGCGACGTGATGGACGATCGTGGCTGGCACCTCGACCGGCAACAGGGGGGACTGCACCTCATGTTGTGGCCGTTCCACGCGAACGTCGTCGGACCGTTCCTCGACGACCTCCGCGAGGCGGTGGCCGTCCATGGCGAGAGCCGGGGCAAAGCGGCGAGCTACGGCGGTATCGCCGACACGTGACCGCGTCGCGCGACCTCGGCTTCGACGCAGCGGTGCTCTGCGGCGGCGGCAGTCGCCGTATGGGCGCCGACAAGGCTCTCGTGGAGATCGACGGTACGGCCATGGCCCGTCGTGTCGCCCTCGCGCTCGAGCAGGCGGGAGCCGGCACGGTCCTCGCCATCGGTGGCGACCGTCCGGCGCTGACCGCCCTCGGGCTCCCGGTCGTGTCGGATCGGTGGCCGGGCGAGGGACCCCTCGGTGGCCTGGTCACCGCCCTGACGACCCCGGGCGCGCACGACCTCGTCGCGGTCCTGAGCTGCGATCTCGTGCGTCCCGATCCCACCGAGGTCACCCGACTGGTCGCGCAGCTCTCGGCCTCGGGTCGTGACGCCGTGATCCCGCGGGTCGACGGACGGCCCCAGTGGCTGCACGGCGTCTGGCATCGGCGGGTCGGCGGCGTGCTCGAGGCGGTCTTCGCCGCGGGCGAGCGATCGATGTTCGGTGCAGTGCACGGGCTCGAGATCGACATCGTCGCCGTCGTCGATGGACGCGCCTACGACGACGCCGATCGGCCGTCGGATCTCCCGGATCGGCACTGAGGCCGGTCCGGGGCCGTCGGTTGCCTACGATCTCCGACGTGGACATCCCCGAGATCGACGTCGAAACCCTGTCCGAGAAGTTGGAGGCCGGTCTCCCGGTGTTCGACGTGCGCCAACCGGACGAGTACGAGGAGGCCCATGCGCCAGGCGTCGTCCTCGTCCCGCTCGACCAGGTGCCCGAGCGTGTGGCCGAGTTCCCGACCGACGGTGAGGTCTACGTGATCTGCAAGTCGGGCGGGCGCAGTGCGAAGGCCGTCGAGTTCCTCCGGGGCCGTGGCGTCGACGCCGTCAACGTCGCCGGCGGCACCATGGCCTGGATCGAGGCCGGTAAGCCGGTCGACACCGGCGCCTGAGTCGATCCCTTGACCGACGCCCGCTGGGTCGACACCGACCACGCTCTCGCTGACCTGATCGACACCCTCACCGCCGAGCCGCGCGTGGGGATCGACACCGAGTTCCACCGCGAACGCACGTACTGGCCGGTCTGCGCCCTCGTCCAGGTGTCGTGGTCGGGTGGGCGAGCGCTGATCGACCCGGTCGACATCGATCTCCGGCCCTTCGGCGACGTCCTCCGGGGCCGGACCATCGTCATGCACGCTGCCGGCCAGGACCTCGAGGTGTTCCGTCGGTCGGTGGGCGTCCTGCCCGACGACCTCTTCGACACCCAGGTCGCGGCGTCGTTCCTCGGGATGAGCTCGATCGGACTCGCACCCCTGGTCAAGAAGCTCCTCGATGTCGACCTCGCCAAGGGCGACCGGCTCACCGACTGGCTGGAACGCCCGCTTCCGGCCGGTGCTCTCGCCTACGCCGAGGCCGACGTCCTCCATCTCTTCGACCTCCACGACCAACTCGGTGCCTCGCTCGACACCCGGAACCGCACCGGATGGGTCGAGAACGAGTGCTCGGCGATGGTGGCCAGAGCGCTCGTCGACAACGACCCGGACACCGCGTGGTGGCGGGTGAAGGAAGCCCGACGGCTGCGTGGCCGGGCGGCGGCGATCGCCCAGGAGGTCGCCCGTTGGCGCGAGGAGCATGCGGCCGAGACCGATCGCCCGCTCCGCTCCGTCCTCCCCGATCTGGCGCTCGCCGGGGTCGCGCAGCGCCCGCCGAAGTCGGTCGACGCGCTGACCAAGATCCGGGGACTGCGTGATCGAGGCATCCCGAAGGCGGTCCGCGGCGACTTGATGGACGCGATCGCCCGCGGCCTCGACCTCGACCTCGACCAGGTCCGGTTCCCGGAGGCGACACCGGTTCCGGCCGACGTCCGCGGGGCCGTCCCGTTGCTCACGTCGTGGGTGTCGCAGCGAGCCCGGGAACTCGACCTCGACCCGGCCGTGCTCGCCACCCGTCGCGACCTCGAGGACTTCCTCCGCGACGACCCGGACAGCCGGCTCAACGCCGGCTGGCGGGCCGAAGCCCTCGCCGCCGACATCCACGCGCTCCTCGATGGCCAGGCCGCCCTCTCCTTCGAGCGCGGCGTGGGGCTCGTTCTCCGCCACCAGCCGTCGAGCTGACCGGCCGGTCGCGGATCGGGCGGTCCGGCCCGATAGATTCAGAGCTGCCTGGGAGTGTCCGGAACGTTCGGCGCTACACTGGCTCGCTCACAAGCCCCCACCGAGTCGGGAGCACGCCCGTGAAAAAGGGTCGACATCGCCGTTTCGAAGAAGCCCGCGCGCTCAAGCGTTCGGACACCGGGATCGACATCTCGGATATTTTCGAAGAGAAGCCACCAGAACCATGCGACGAGTGCGGCGCCAAGCCTGGCGCGTCCCATGCCGGATGGTGCATGGCCGACGCAGACGACTACTAGACCGGTGGGTCGTCGACGATGCCGGTCGCCCGTCGACTGCGTCGTCGACGGGCTGACCTGCCGGTCCAACGGCTGATCACGAGGATCGCCCGGACATGCATCGTCGCGCCTGGGGGTTGGTGTTGGTCGTGCTCGTGGCGGCGTGCGGGACCAGTGGTCGAGCGCTGACGGCCGAACGCGCCCCGATGGCGACCACGTCGGCCCCCACGACCAGCACGACCCCGGCGGAGTCCTCCGCTCTCATCGCCGCGCCCGGATCGTCGGGGGCGGCCCCGCCGGTCACCGGGCCGGCGTCGGCATCGACGGCTGTTGCTCCGGCGACGGTGGAGCCGTACCGGGGCCTGGGCGCATGGCTCGACCGCTACGACTGGTCGCTGGAGTGGGCCGGGCCGGGCGGCGCAGCGGCGGGCCCGGAGGCGATCGACCACATGGCCGTCGAGGGCGTGCAGACCCTCTACATCCAGACCAGCTACTGGGAGGACGACGTCGGGGTCATCGAGCCCGACCGGCTCGGCGCCATCCTCGCCCGCGCCAGGCACCACGGCATGGCGGTCGTCGGCTGGTACCTGCCGGCGTTCGTGGACCCGGCCAAGGACGTGGCGCACGTCATGGCCATGGCCGGGCTCGGCCTCGACGGCGTCGCCATCGACATCGAAGGCACACAGGTCGACGACATCGCAGAACGGAACCGCCGCCTCGTCGCCCTGTCGGCAGAACTTCGCCGACGACTCCCCGGGCAGGCGATCGGCGGCATCGTCCTCGAACCCGTGCTCATCGAAGACCTCAGTGCCACCTACTGGCCCGGGTTCCCATGGGCCGAGATCGCGCCCTTCTACGACGTGTGGATGCCGATGGCGTACTGGACCAACCGCGTGGGCGAGTGGCGGTCGGCCTACCACTACACGGCGACGAACATCGCACGGGTCCGCTCGAACCTCGGCGACGCCGAGGCCCTGGTGCACCCGGTCGGCGGCGTGGGGACCGACTCGACGGCGCAGGACCTGCACGAGATGCTGCTGGCCTCGAGCGAGCACGGGGCCATCGGCGGCAGCATCTACGACTACGCCACCAGCCGGCCGGAGTTCTGGGAGATCCTCCGGGGCTTCCGCAGCACCTGACCGCCGGCGTGCCGGTTTCGGCGGGTCAGCGATCCCGTCTCGCCTTGGACCCCAGGACCGGGTGGGGCAGCGGGGTCCAGTGCCGGCGTTGCTCGAGATGGTCGACGAGGAGCCGGTAGGCCGTGTCACCCACCATCTCGATGATCTCGTCGCGGAGCACCTCGTAGGTGGGCTGCGCCGCGACGAACGCCGATGCGTCGTCGGTGCACCACCAGTCGAACTCCTGGCCGCCCTCGCCCCAGTCGCGACGCTTCCACTCCCGCAGGGTCGAGGTCACGTGGCCGTGGTCGTCGGTCGACTCCTCCAGCCGGAGCGGGAGCTGCCAGCACACGTCGGGCTTCCAGTCGAGGGGTCGCTCACCGGCCTCGAGCGCCGCGAGGTGGAGCGAGCATCCGGCTCCGGCGGCGAAGTCGGGGCGGTTGAGCATGATGCAGGCACCGTCGTGGACCCGGGTGACCCATTGGCCGCTCTTGGTCTGGCGGGTGGCGCCCTTCTTGGCGGCCTTTCCCTTGAACTGCCACTGGTCGTCGGTCAGCGTGTCGATCAGCTTGCTGATGCCCTCGTGGTCGTCGTCGTCGACGAAGTGGGCGCCGTAGCTGCAACAGCCGTGCTCCAACTCGGGCGCCGACTCGGTGAGCACGCCCTGGCAGCCTCGACCGAAGATGCAGGTCCAGTTGCTGGTCAGGAAGGTGACGTCGAAGACCCAGGTCCGGTGTTCGTCGGGGTCGTCGAACGCGATGAACTCGTGGAGGTCCTCGAGATCGGTCTGCTTCGGTGCCATGTGCTCGCTCTCGGCCGTCGGACGCGGCAGGCTACCCCGGCTGTCCGCGCCGACCAGCAGGCCGAACTGCCACACTCTCGGAGATGCCTGGAATGTCCGCCCACCGACGAGCCGGTCGCTACGAAGACCTGTGCGTCCAACTCGAGAACGTCGCCGAGGCCTTGACCGATCGGTCGATCGACATCTTGCAGTCGGCCCTCGATGCCGGCGCCGTCGAGCATCCCGGCGAGGAGAAGCAGCTCGCCAAGGCGCAACGGGCGGTGGGCAAGGCGCTGCAGATCCTCCAGACGCTCGACGAATCGCCCTGACGCCGGTCGTCCTGACACCGGTCGTCCTGACACCGGCGCGGGCCGATCAGGAGAACGGGCGACGTTCGCCGTAGCGGTTCCAGCTGGTGACCTTCTCCGCAGGCCGTCGAGGGGGCGTCCCGAAGTTGCCGACCGGCCGACCGACGGGGACCAGGGCCACGATGTCGTGGTGGGCCTTGATGCCGCAGACCTCCTTGATCTCGTCCTCGTAGACCTTGACGAGCGTGGTGAGCGTGGTGCCCAGGCCGATGTCGCGAGCGGCGAGCAGGAAGTTCTGGACCGCGGGGAAGATGGAGGCCTCGAGACGACCGATCTCGATGGGACCCTCGTCGTCGGTGAGGATGTTGGGATAGGGGGTCAGGACGAAGAGCACCATCGGGGTGTCGGCGAGGTGGTCGGCCAGGTGTCGGGTGAGGGCGGCGCCCCGTGCCCATGACTTCTCGGCCTCGGGGTCGTCGGAGGGTGGTCGCATCGCCTCGACGGCATCCATGTAGCGCATCGTCGCCCGCTGCATCACGGTGGCCACACGGCGGCGTTGGTCCGGGTCCGTGACGACCACGAACTGCCACGGTTGCACGTTGCCCCCGTTCGGGGCCTGGACGGCTGCCCGCAGGCAGTGTTCGATCTCGGCGTCGGTCACCGGCGGGTCGTTGGTCAGTCGCCGCATCGACCTCGTCGTCATGATGGCGTCGTAGAGCTCCATGTCATCTCCCTTCGAACGCCGGCGGGCGCTTCTCGGCGAGGGCGGCGAGCGCCTCGGGATGGTCGGACGATCGGAAGGTCGTCATCTCGTTGGCCATGGCGATGTCGAATGCGGGCCCCGCCGTCGCCTTGATCCACGAGTTGATGGCCGCCTTCGTGCCCTGGATGGCCAGGGGCGCGCCAGCTGCGAGCCGGTGAGCGAAGGCCAGCGCCTCCGCGTGCAGCTCGTCGTCCGGCACGGCCCTATACGCCAGCCCCAGCTGCACCGCTTCGACGGCCGAGACCGGGTCCCCGGTGAAGAGGAACCGCTTGGCCAGCATCGGGCCGAGCGCGAGGGGCCACGCGATCGTGCCCCCGTCCCCGGCGACGAGGCCGACGGCCACGTGGGGGTCACCGATCCGGGCCGACTCGGCGACGAAGACCACGTCGGACAGCAGGGCGATGGAGGCGCCGAGGCCCATCGCATGGCCATTGACGGCCGTGACCACCGGCAGATGCACGTCGAGGAGATCCCAGATCATCGCCTTGGCATCGTGGTGGAGGCTGCGCAGCGCCTCGGGATCCTGGAGCTGGGGGAACCAGGCGAAGTCCCCGCCGGCGGAGAACGCACGGCCACGTCCGGTGAGGAGCACGGCCCGGGCGTCGCGCTCGGCTCGAAGGCGCGGGAACAAGGCGGTGAGGTCGGTGTGCAGATCGTGGTCGACGGCGTTGACCGCCGACGAGGGGCGGTCGATGGTGACGACGAGGACGTCGCCGTCGCGTACGAAGTCGATGCAGCGGAATGCGTGCGTCATGGCGCCCTCCTGGGCCGGGGTTCGCTGGGCCGGGGTTCGCGAGGGAGCCCCAGCAGCTGTTCGGCGATGACGTTCGACAGCACCTCGGTGGTGCCACCACCGATCGTGAGGGCCCGGCTGAACAGGTAGGCCCAGTGCCACTCGTCGTGGTCCTCGGCGTGGGCGTCCTGGATCCCGAGCATGCCGTGGGGCCCGCGCCGGTCCTTGACCAGCGTCAACAGCTCCTGTCCGTGGACATCGGCGAGCCGCTTCTTCAGCGACGCGATCGGTGTGGGGTCGTCGCCGCGTTCGACCGCGGCCACGACGCGCTGCCCGAGCAACTCGAGGATCGTGGTCTGGATCCACAGACGCGCCGCTTCCTGACGCTGCACGGGATCGACGAGAGGGCCGGTCTCCCGGAGGAGGTCGAACGCCTCGGTGCTCGTCGGCCCCATACCCCAGCAGACGCCGCCTTCCGACAACGACACCCGCTCGTTGCCGAGCGTCACCTTGGCCAGCCGCCATCCGTCGCCCTCGTCGCCGATCCGGCAGTCCGTGGGCACCCGAACGTCGTCGAAGAACACCTCGTTGAAGTGGGACTGTCCGGTCATCTCGGTGATCGGCCGGACGTCGATGCCCGGCAGTGACATGTCGAGGACGAAGTAGCTGATGCCCCGGTGGGTGGGTGCCGCGACATCGGTTCGGGCCAGCAGGATGCCGTAGGCCGAGCGATCCGCCCACGTCGACCAGATCTTCTGGCCGTTGACCACGTACTCGTCGCCGTCGAGCACGGCCGTCGTCCGGAGGCTGGCGAGATCCGATCCGGCCTCGGGTTCGGAGAACAACTGGCACCAGAACTCGGTGCCCGCGAGCAGCCCGGGCAGCCAACGCGCCTGCTGCGCCGGCGTGCCGCCGGCGACCAGGGTCGGTCCGGCCCACCCGATCCCGATCGGGTTGTCGGGGCGGACGATGCCACGCTCGGCGAGGAGCGTGTCGAGGGCGATCTGGAGCCCGGGGTCGGCGGCGAGACCCCACGGCGTCGGGTAGTGGGGAGCGACGAGGCCGGCGGCGGCGAGCGCTTCGGCCGACGGCGCAGGATGGTCGTCGAGCCAGCGGGCCGCGTCGTCAGCGGTGCGGATCGGCGTCACAGCTGGTCGACCGTGGTGGGCAGGCCGAGGAGCGAACGGCCGACCACCTCCATCGTCCGGGGAGCGACCATGGCGTGCTGGGTCGCCACGTGCACGTCCCGGAAGACCTGCTGCAGCGGCGAGCGCTCGTGGACCGCGGCACCGCCGCCCGCGGAGTAACAGACGTCGACGGCCTCGGCCGCGGCGAGCGTGGCATGGGTGGCGGCCTGTCGCAGGCCGATCCGCGTGGCGGCGTCGGCGTCGACGTCGACACCGGCCTCGGCCACGGTCCAGGCGTCGGCGACCGCATGGTCGAGGAGGTGACGGGCGGACCGTCGGGTGGCGTCGGCACGGGCCACGGCGGCCTGTACGACGGCCCGTTCCGCGAGCGTCTTGGTGGAACCCTGGGGCCGCTTGCCACCGGCCAACTCGACGAGCTCGTCGTGCCCGCGTCGAGCGAGCCCGAGCGCGACCGCGCCGATCCCGACCGCCAGGGCGCCGAGGAAGCTGAACCGGTACAACGGGCGGTCCACGACCGGGGTGGCGCCGATCTGGACCCATCGTCCCGCGGGGACGACGGCATGATCGACGGCGTAGTCCACCGAACCGGTGCCCTTGAGCCCACTGACCCGCCAGCTGTCGTCGTCGAGCGTGACCTCGTCGGCAGGGAAGAAGACGAAGGGCGCCACGGTGCCGTCGGGCAACGGCGTCGGCGTGCCGTTCTCGTCG
>JBFIHN010000141.1:0-8226 GCA_041601775.1 Acidimicrobiales bacterium | reverse complement strand
GAGCGTTCACCAGAACGGCTCTTTCTTGGGTTGGGGTTCGGGGGTGGGGGTGGGGTGCGGGGGTCAGGGGCCGGTGAAGATGCCGCCGGAGAAGCTCGGTCCGACGTCGGAGGGCGAGTCGTAGCGGGCGGCCTCGTTGCGGGCGACGACGTGGTGATGCACCTCGTCGGGGCCGTCGGCGAGGCGGATGGTCCGCTGGCTGGCGTACATGCCGGCCAGTGGCGTCCACTGCGAGACACCGGTCGCACCGTGGACCTGGATCGCCTGGTCGATGATGGCGCAGATCTTCTCCGGGACCATGGCCTTGATGGCGCTGACGTAGACCCGGGCCTCGGCGTTGCCGAGGACGTCCATCGCCTTGGCTGCCTTGAGGACCATGAGCCGACAGGCGTCGATCTCGATGCGGGCTCGGGACACCAGCTCCATGTTCTTGCCGAGGCTGAGGATCGGCTTGCCGAAGGCGTCGCGGAACTTGCCGCGACGGATCATCAACTCGAGGGCCTTCTCGCCCTGGCCGATGCTCCGCATGCAGTGGTGGATCCGGCCGGGGCCGAGGCGGACCTGGCTGATCTCGAAGCCGCGGCCCTCGCCGAGGAGCATGTTGGCAACCGGGACCCGGACCTCGTCGAAGCGCAGGTGCATGTGGCCGTGCGGGGCGTCGTCGTGCCCGAACACCGTCATCGGGCCGAGGACCTCGACCCCGGGAGTGTCCATCGGCACCAGGATCTGCGACTGCTGGTGGTAGGCGTCGGCATCCGGGTTGGTCTTGCACATGACGATCATCACCTTGCAGCGAGGGTCACCCGCACCGGAGATGTAGTACTTCTCACCGTTGAGCACGTACTCGTCGCCGTCACGCACCGCCGACATCGAGATGTTCTTGGCGTCGGAGCTCGCGAGATCGGGCTCGGTCATCGCGAACGCCGAACGGATCTCGCCGTTGAGCAGGGGTTCGAGCCACTGCTTCTTCTGCTCCGGGGTCCCGACCCGCTCGAGCACCTCCATGTTCCCGGTGTCCGGGGCCGAGCAGTTCAGGCACTCCGAGCCCAGCGGGTACTTGCCGAGCTCGACGGCGATGTACGCGTAGTCGAGGTTGCTGAGGCCGCCGACCTCGGAGTCGGGCAGGAAGAAGTTCCACAGGCCGGCTTCTTTGGCCTGGGTCTTGGCCGCGTCGAGCAGTTCGAGCTGGCGCGGGTCGTAGCTCCAGCGATCCTCCTTCTCGGCGTCGAGCGCGAAGAACTCGACCTGCATCGGGGCGACGACCTCCTCGAGGAACTGCGTCACCCGCTTCATCAGGGGACGAGCTTCCTCGCTCATCCGGAGGTCGAAGAGTTCGGGGGATTCCTGGGGTGTACCCATTGCGCGAAATGTCCTTCTGCGTCGGCGGCGGTCTCTCGCTCGACAGTAACGGAGGCCGGCCGCGACCGTTCGACCCGGGGCGCGGCCACGCGCGGCGACGTCCAGGCGGTAGAAACAGCCGGATGAGCATCATGACCCCGGACTTCCGTCTCGACGACAAGGTGGCCATCGTCACCGGGGCGTCGAGCGGGATCGGGCACCGTTTCAGCCAGGTACTGGCCGAACAGGGGGCAACGGTGATCGCTGCCGCGAGGCGCGTCGACCGACTCGACAAGCTCGCCGCGACCAGCGACCGGATCCACGCGGCCGGGTGCGACGTCGCCGACGACGCCCAGCTCGATGCGCTCGTCGATCGTGCCGTCGAGGAGTTCGGCCACATCGACATCGTCGTCAACAACGCCGGCACCACCGACGCGGTGACGCCGGCCGAACACCAGGACCCGGCGGACTTCCGGCGGGTCGTCGACATCAACATGAACGCGTGCTTCGTGCTCGCTGCGGCCGCCGCCCGGCAGATGATCGTGCAGGAGCGCGGCGGGTCGATCGTCAACATCTCGTCCGTGCACGGCCTGGTCGCCGCGGCACCCAACGCCCAGGCGGCCTACGCGGCGTCGAAGGGCGGGCTGGTCAACCTCACCCGGGAGCTCGCCGCCCAGTGGGCCAAGCACCGGATCCGGGTCAACGCGATCGCCCCCGGCTACTTCGAGACCGAGCTCACCGAAGCGATGTTCGTCGGGGAGGACGCCGGGCTCCGCTACATCCGCCGCAACACCCTCTTGGGCCGCGCCGGCGAACTCGCCGAGCTCGACGGTCCACTCCTGTTGCTGGCGTCAGAGGCAGGGACCTACATCACCGGCCAGACCATCGCCGTCGACGGCGGCTGGACCGCCCGCTGAGCTGCTGCCGCGGGGACGTCAGGGCGACAGGTTGGTGCAGTCGCGGAGGGCGTCCCACTCGTCGACGGCCGCGTCGGCGTCGTCGCCCTCGAGCGGCTGGGCCACCCGATCCGAGATCGTGCCCGGTCGCCACTCGTAGCCGAGGATGTCCCGGCCGTCGACCTCGACCAGGAGCACCCCGGTCTTCGCGCTCTCGGCGCTGACCGCGCCGAAGAGGAAGTTGCCCAGCCCGTAGCCGACGAACGAGGTGCCGAGGCGTCCTCCGCTCTGTACCCGGTGCGCATGCCCGCCGACCACGAGGTCGGCGCCGGCATCGGCGAGGGTCTGCGCGAGTTCCTGCTGGCTGGCGCTCGGACAGGTCTCGGTCTCGATGCCCCAGTGCACGTACACGACCACCGTGTCGGCGATGGACCGTGCTGCCTCGACCTCCTCGACCAGCCGATCGACCCGCTTGGCCGACGCCAGTCCCGCCTGGTCCTCGGTGGCCGTCCAGGCGCTGATCAACGCTGCGTCGATCACCTGCGTCGCGGCGATCACTGCGACGGTGTGGCCTCCGACCTCGGCGATGTGCGGGGCGAACGCCTCGTCCTCGTCGCCGCCGATCCCGATGACCAGGTCGTCGGTCCGGGCCCGCTTGATCTCGAGCGATTCGGCGAGCCCCGACGACCCGTAGTCCATGCCGTGGTTGTTGGCCGCGCTGAGCACGTCGAACCCACCGGCGGCCAGGGCATCGAGCACCGCGGGCGGTGCGCGGAAGACGAACTGCTTGTCCAACGGATTCCCACCGGTGGTGATCGCCGCCTCGAGGTTGCCGATGGCGAGGTCCGCCCCGCGCAGCAACTCGGAGAAGGCCCCGACGAAGTTCTCGGGATCGTCCTCGAGTCGGGTGGCCAACGACCCCTCGACGTTGATGTCGCCGGCGAACGCGATCGTGATCGGGCCAGCCTCGTCCGCGATCGCGACGTCGGGGATCGCGCCGGCGAGCTCCAGCCCAACGGGGGCGACGCCGTCGCCATCGGTGTCGACCGAGGCATCGTCGCTGCCCATCGACACGAGGGTGATCCCGGCGCCGACCAAGAGGCCGACCACCAACGCCACCAGCACGACGACGATGGTGCGCCGCACACCGCGGGACTGTCCGCGCAGGTGTGCTCCGGCCATGGGCCAACGCTAGCGGTGGGGCCACCGAAGTCGGTGGAGGCCCTCAGGGGGTGGGAGCGGCCCCGGGTTCGTCGTCGCGTCCGGGCCCGCTGTCGGGCGCGGTGTCGTCCTCGATGTGTTGCCGGATGGCGTCGAGGGAGGACGACGACGTCGGGGACAACGCCTCGAGTTCGGCTCGCGCGGCCTCGACGTTGCGCATCCGTGCCTGGACGTCGGCCAGGCCCTGGTCGATCGAGGTCATGGACGGACCGCGGAGGTCGACGACGCTCGCCACCGCGCTCTCGATGGCGGACACGGCCTTCTCGACCTGACCCAGTGGCCCGTCGCGGTGTCCCTTGGGCAGCGCCGCGGCGGCGATGAGCCGGTCGTCGACGCCGAGCGCCTGTTCCTGGATCGAGGAACGCACCGGGGCCATGGCCGGGTCGTCGAGCGACGCATTGGCCTGCAACGCCACGATCGCGTCGCGGAGTCGGCGGTGCATGCGGGCTTCGGGCGAGTGCGCGCCCGCCCAGCCCTTGGGTGCCGTGGTGGGGACGCCGGGGACGATCTCGTTGGCGTCGGAGAAGTCCTGCGCGTTGCGGAGTGCCACGTACCCGACGACGGCCAGCACGCACAGCCCGACGAGCAGCAGGATCATCACCGTGTCTCTGCTCCCGATCCACCGAACACGACGACCAGTATCGC
The DNA here is from genome assembly GCA_041601775.1 of Acidimicrobiales bacterium. Taxonomy (GTDB): domain Bacteria; phylum Actinomycetota; class Acidimicrobiia; order Acidimicrobiales; family Salinilacustritrichaceae; genus Salinilacustrithrix. The sequence goes on along the minus strand of JBFIHN010000141.1, from coordinate 4,126 downwards.
AATGACGACGAGGGCGGCGACGACCGCAGCCGCGATTTTCACCTTGCTCCACGGACGCTGTCCCTGGACCTCACCGGTCATGCCGTTGATGAACACCTGGAACGGCTTCTGCTGGTAGATGACGGTGAGGAGCCAGATGGGGAGGAGCAGATGCTTGTAGCTGAGTTGGTCGTAGTGGACCGACATCGAGGAGATGCGCTGCTTGTCGCCGCCGATGTCGCGACGGATCGTGTTCTTGATCTCGTCGTCCATGCGTTCCTTGGCCGACCCGAAGCACTCCTCGACGTCGTGGTCGTAGGTGCGGCACAGGTGTCCGGCGATGTACTCGGCACTGAACGCCTTGGCGTCGGCCGTCGGCCACGGTTCGAGTGCCTCCATCCGGCGCCGCTCGAACCCTTCGTTGGCGAGCACCGGGAGGTCGTCGAAGGTGTCGCGCACGACGCCCGACCGGGGCGTCCACCTGGTCCGCGTCTCGGTCCGGCGGTTCTCCCCGCTCCCGACGGTGACGGTGTAGGTGTCGCCGCGCTGACCGCGGTACTGCGTCGTCGTGAAGGCGTCGTAGGTGAAGTAGGCGGCGTAGACACTCGAGAAGGAACCGGTGGTGCTGTACTTCTTGAACTCGCTCGGGGCGAACCAACGGCTGCTGATCCACTCGTCGATCGCATCCTTCGCGGTCTTCTGGTCGACCTGGAAGGGCAGGACGCCGTCGACCGGCAGGCGCGCGGGAGCGTCATGCACGTCGTCGCGCTGGATGGGCGTGGCGCAGTAGGGACACCGCGTGGCCGTGAGTGAACCGGTGAAGGTGGTGTGGCCGCCGCAGTTCTGGCAGACGACCTCCTTGTCGCCCGCGACCCGATCGTCGTCGTGGCCGATGGCCCCGCTGCGCAGCGCCGCGAGCGCAGCGCGGAAGTCCTGCTCGGCGACGACGTTGCCCTCGTCCTCGACGATGTCCTGCACGTTGCCGCAGTGCGGGCACTTGAGTTGCTGCACGCCGATGTCGAACACCAACTCTCCCCCGCACTGCAGGCACGGGTAGGTACGGGTCTGCTCGGTGCTGTGCAACATGGCGCGCCGCCGGATCTCGTCCACCGCGTCTCCGTCCGCGACCCCGTCCGGGGCGTCGTCGAAGGTCGCCGCCGGCCGCTCCGCCTCTGCCGGCAACGGGGGCGGGGGTGGCGGCGGAGGCGGAGGCGTGCGGTCCTCGAACTCGTCCATGGGCTCAGGCGTCGTCGGCGGGCGGCGCGGGCGGCGCAGGCGGTGCCGGTGGTGTGCCTCCCGCGGTGGGCGGTGGGGGCGGCGCCGCGAACAGCGGCGCGAGCGCGGGCACCTGACCCGCCTGGGCCCACTCGGCCATGCCGTTGGTCCACACCAGCGTCGCCGCGTTGACCTGCCCGTTGGCCACACCGGCCTGGAGTTGTTGGGCGTTGTAGGGCCCGGTCGACTGGCCGTTCGCCTCGACGTGATAGAGCGCCTGGCCGGGCAGGGGCGGCGGTGCCCCACCGGGCGCCGCGGCCGGCGCGCCTTGTTGCTGGCCGCCCATGGCGGTCCCGAACTGGTTGGCCATCTGGCCGGCCATGGCGATGCCCATGCCCATGCCCATGGCGTCGCCCATGACTCCGCCACCGGGGTTCTCGGCGGCGGCGAGCATGGCGTCGGCGGCCCGGACCTGTTGGAGGCGGTTCACGTCACCGACGTTGTGGGCATACCCGCCCGCCTCGACACCGGCGGCGACGCCGCGGGTCATGGCCTGGGTGATCTCGTCGGGCAACGAGATGTTCATCGTGACCGACGTGATCTCGAGCCCGAACTCGTCGTCGACGCGCTCCTGGACGAACTCACGCAGCTTGTCGGAGAGTTCGACCTGGCGGCCCTGGAGGTCGATGGCGCCGAGGCCCGTCTCGATGACCATGTCGCTGAACGCCAGCGAGATCACGCGGCGGAGCAGTTCGGTGATCTCCTCGGCCTCGACGGCCGAGTCGGTGCCGATGACCTCGCGCAGGAAGATCTCTGCGTCGTCGATCCGGACGACGCAGAGGCCGTTGGCACGGACCTGGACCATCTTGAAGTCGGGGTCGCGGACGGTGACCGGCTGCGGGGTCCCCCACCGCAGGTCGGTGACCTGGCGGGTGTTGAGGAAGTACACCTCGGAGCGGAACGGGCTGTCGAACCCGTGCTTCCAACCCTGCAGCGTGCCCAGGATCGGGAGGTTCTCGGTCGTGAGTTCGTAGCTGCCGGGCTCGAAGACGTCGGCGATCTTGCCCCGATAGACGAAGACCGCCTGCTGGCCCTCACGGACGATCAGCTGTGCGCCGTTCTTGATCTCGTTCTGGTACCGGGGAAACCGCCACGCCAACGTCGTCCGACTGTCATCGAGGCACTCGATGATGTCGACGAGTTCGCCCTTGAGCTTGTTGATGAGTCCCATTGCTCCGCCTTCTTGAGGTGTCCACCGCGGTCGTCGCGGGTCACGGAGGGTATTGGATCGGGGGCGGGCACCGCGACGCGCGGCCAGCCGCTACGGTCCGACGGGTGCCCAGTCGGTGAACCACGAAGAAGCTGAATGACACGAGCATGGCCGGAACTGATCGATGACGCCACCGAGTGGCGCCGCCTGCTCCATCGCCGACCCGAACTGACCTGGTCCGAACACCGGACCGCCGACGAGATCCGACGACGGCTCGACACGTGGGGGATCACGTGGCGTCCCTGTGCCGGGACCGGGACGGTGGCCACGCTCGCTCCCGCCGCCGCCGGCCGCCACGTCGCCCTCCGCGCCGACATGGACGCCATGCCCGTCGACGAGGCGACCGCCCTCCCCCATGCGTCCGAACTCGCCGGCGTCATGCATGCCTGCGGCCACGACGGACACATGGCGACCCTGATGGCGGCGACCGGCTGGCTCCACCAGCACGAGTCGGCGCTTCCCGGGCCGGTGTCGCTGCTCTTCCAGCCGGCCGAGGAGGGTGGCCACGGCGCCCGGGAGATGATCGCCGGCGGGGCCCTCGACGGCGTGGACGTCATCTTCGGGTGGCACAACTGGCCGGCCATCCCGTTCGGCAAGGCGGCGTGTCCCGACGGGGCGGTCATGTCGGCGAACGGCACGTTCACGATCGAGGTCCGCGGTGCGGGAGGGCATGCAAGCCAGCCCGAGGAGTGCCGCGACCCGGTCCTCGCCGCTGCGGCGATCACGGTGGCCCTCCAACAGGTCGTCGCTCGACGGACAGCACCACAACGCGCGGCCGTCGTCGCGGTGACGTCGATCGACGCACCGAGCGTGAGTGCGACGACCACGCCGGACACCGCCACCCTCGGCGGCAGCGTCCGGGTGAGCGACACGACGCAGCGCGACGCGGTGTTCCAGCTGATCACCGAGGTCGCCACCGCCACCGCCGCCGCCCACGGTGTCGATGTCGTGGTCACGCCGACGACCCGATACGGCGCGACCGTCAACCACCCGGGACCTGCCGCCGAGCTGCGAGGCGTCCTCGCCGAACGACTCGGCCACGACTGGCACGACGACGACGTCCTGGTCCCGATCATGGCGTCGGAGGACTTCAGCTACTACCTCGACGAGGTGCCCGGCGCCTTCGCGCTCGTCGGCGCCGATGACGGGAACGGCCACCGCGAGCCGTGTCACAGCCCTCGCTACGACTTCAACGACCGCCTGATCGACCCCGTCGCCGGGGTCTTCGCCACCCTCGCGGGCGCACCACCCACCGACCACTCCTGAGGAGCTACTCATGGACATGTCCCCCTTCGAGACCCACGAATCGGAGATCCGCGGCTACTGCCGCGCGTATCCCACGGTCTTCGAGTCGGCTTCCAACGCCCGCATGGTCGACGAAGCTGGCAGGTCGTACATCGACTTCTTCGCCGGCGCCGGCGTGTTGAACTTCGGACACAACGACGAGGGCATGAAACGGGCGATGATCGCGTTCCTCGAGGCCGACGGCGTCGCCCACAGCCTCGACACCTACACGACCACCAAACGGACCTTCGTCGAGAAGTTCGCCGAGGTCATCCTCGAGCCCCGCGACATGGACCACAAGATGCAGTTCATGGGCCCGACGGGCACCAACGCGGTCGAGGCCGCCCTCAAGCTCGCCCGCCTCGCGACCGGACGTCG
>JBFIHN010000140.1:0-8248 GCA_041601775.1 Acidimicrobiales bacterium | reverse complement strand
GGCGGCGTCGCTGTCGGGTCGCTATCCGAACATCGGCCCGCTGGCGTTGACCGAAGCCGGTATCCCGCTGATCGACGCCGCAGGCCCCGACGTGATGGACATCGCCGAGGGCGCCCTGGTCACGATCGACGGTGGCCGCATACTCGTCGACGGTGTCGAGGTGGCGACCGGGGTCCGCGAGAGCACCGAGAACCTCCTCGCCGGCCTCGAGTTGGCCAAGTCGACCATGGGCGCCGAGCTCGAGCGCTTCGCCGAGAACACCCTGAGCTACATCCAGGCCGAGGGCCACCTCCTGGTCGACGAACCCGACGTTCCCGAGGTCGCCGGACTCGACTTCCGCGACCGTCACGTCCTCATCGTCGTGCGAGGCATCGGCTACAAGGAAGACCTGCAGATCCTGCGGCGCAGCGGTTACCTACGAGAGCAGCGGCCGATCCTGATCGGCGTCGACGGCGGGGCCGACGCGCTGATCGACATCGGCCACACACCGGACCTCATCATCGGCGACTTCGACTCGGTCTCGGAGAAGGCCTTGCGCAGCGGGGCCAAGCTCGTGGTCCACGGCTATCGCGATGGCCGTGCTCCCGGCGGTGAGCGGCTCGAGGAGATGGGCCTCGACTACGAGGTGTACGGATCCGAGGGGACCAGCGAGGACATCGCGATGCTCCTGGCGTACGAGAAGGGCTGCGAGCTGATCGTCGCGGTCGGCACCCACAACTCGATGGTCGAGTTCCTGGACAAGGGCCGGGCCGGGATGGCCTCGACGTTCCTCGTGCGCCTCAAGGTCGGCCCACTGCTCGTCGACGCCAAGGGCGTCAGCCGGCTCTATCGCTCGACGGTCCGATCGCGCGACCTCGTCTTCATGGTCCTCGCGGCCATCTTCACCATGGTGGTCATCGTGCTCGTCAGCGAGCCGATCCGCCTCCTCATCCGTCTGTACTGGGTCTCGCTCACCTCATGATCAACCTCCGCTATCACATCGTCTCGCTCACTGCGGTCTTCCTCGCCATCGGCATCGGGCTGACCCTCGGGTCGACGTTCCTCGACCGGGCCACGGTCGACAACTTCGATGCGCAGTTGGACAGCCTCCAGACCCGCCTCGAAGATCGCGAACGGCGCATCGACACGCTGCAGGACCAGGTCGACGCGGAGCGCGATCGCAATGCGGCGATCGACGAGGAGGCGACAGGACTGCTCGCCGGTCGCCTCGACGGTGTCTCCACCGTGGTCCTGTCCGCGCAGGGAGCCGACGAGGTCGACGTCCAGGCGGCGGTCCAGAACCTGGTCGTTGCCGGTGCCGACGTCCAGGGACTGTGGTGGCTGACCGAACGCTGGGCGCTCGACGACGAGGCCGAGGTCAGCGACCTGGCCGAGTTGCTCGACGTGGAGTCGACCGACCCGTCGCTGCTGCGACGCACGGCCATCGACGCGCTCGGCAGCGCGATCCGGTCCCGTGAACTGCTCGGTGACAGCGCGGGCGAGGTCGAGGCGACGGAGGACACCGTGGTTGACGGCACCGCGACCGGGGAGACGACCACGACGGTCGCCGCGGAGGAGGATGCCGGCCAGGCGAGCCCCGGTGGCGACGACGTGGTGTTGGTCGACGCGCTGGTGGATGCGGGGTTCATCGAGTTCGAAGCAGTACCGGGTGGGCCCGAGACGCCGAGCCTTCCCGCAGGAACCCGTCTGTTGATCGCCGCGGGTTCGCCCGACCTCCCCGACGACCTGGTCATCGAGCCGCTGGTCGCACGGATGGGCAGGGCAACCGACACCCCGATCATGGCCGTGGTGGCTTCGGCCATGCAGGGCGAGGGTGCGATCAGCGATGCGGTGCTCGTCCTGCGGCAGAGCGAAGCGCTGCGCGAGGTCGTGTCGACCGTCGACGCGCTGGAGCACTTCGAGGGCTACTCGGCCATGGTGCTCGCCCTGGCGGATCTCGGGGAAGGCATCGTGGGGCACTACGGCCTCGACGAGAGCGCCTCGCAGCTGCTGCCTGCGGTCCGAACGCCGTGAACGCTCCCGTCGACGAGCGTCGAACCCTCGCTCGTTCGACGGCCACCCAGACGGTGCTGATCGCGGTCAGCCGGCTCACCGGCTTCGCGCGCGTCGTGGTCGTGGCCGCGGTCCTGGGCACCACGTTTCTGGGCAACACGTACCAGTCGGCCAACACCATCCCGAACATCGTCTTCGAGCTCTTCGCTGCCGGCGCGCTCCAGGCGGTGCTCGTTCCCGCGCTGGTCCGCCGGCTCGACCAGTCCGACGACGCCGGTGCACAGCGGCTTGCCGGGTCGGTGCTCGGCTACACGTCGATCGCGCTCGGCGGTTTCGCCGTGGTGGGGATGCTGCTCGCGCCGCTCATCATGGCGTTGTTGGTGTCCGGCGTCGACGACCCGACGATCCGCGACGGCCAGATCTCCCTGGGCACGACCTTCCTGTGGATCTTCCTCCCGCAGGTCGTCGTCTACGACCTCGGGATCATCGCCACCGCCGTGCTTCACGCTCGTGGCCGCTTCGCCATGCCCGCGATCGCTCCCGCGGTCAACAACGTCGTGGTGTGCGGCGCCTACGTCGCCTTCTGGCTCCTGCGCGACGGCGCCGACCCCTCGCTCGACCTCAGCGGACTCGAGATCGCGGTGCTCGCCGGCGGGACCTCCTTCGGCGTGTTGGCGTTCTGCGCGGTGCCGGTCGTCGGCGCCTGGAGAACGGGCTTCCGGTTCCGTCCGAACCTCGACCGCAGCGACCCGGCGCTGCGAGCCCTCGCACGACAGGGCGGGTGGGCCGCCCTCTACCTCGCGATGACCCAGGTCCTGCTCGGGGTGGTGCTGGTCCTCGCCAACCGGGTGGAGGGCGGCGTCGTGGCCTATCAGGTGGGGTTCACCTTCTTCCTCCTCCCGTACGCGCTGTTCGGCATGCCCGTACTGACCACGCTGTTCCCCACCGCCGCGCGGCAGGTGCACGCGGACGACTGGGCGTCGCTCGCCGCCACCGTGCGCCGTGGCGTGTCCGCGATCATGCTCTTCGTCCTCCCGGCCGGGGCGGCCCTCGGTGCCCTGTCGGAGCCGATCTCGCGCCTGGCCCGCTTCGGCAACGTCGACGCCGCCGGCGCCGCACTGACCGCCGACGTGGTCGCCGGCTTCGCACCCGGCCTGGTCGGTTACTCCCTCTTCTACTTCCTGACCCGGATGGCCTACGCGATGGACGACACCCGGACGCCTGCGCTGGTCCACGGCGCGGTGGTGGCCGTCGGCGCAGCCTGCATGGTCACCGCCGGCGTGGTCTTCGACGGCGCCGACGTCGTGCCCGCGCTGGCCTGGTCGCACTCGATCACCTACCTGCTGGGTGCCGTGGTCCTGATGGTCCTCGTGACCCGCCGGGTCGCCGACCACGGGGTGTCCGCCGATCTCGTGCCCGTGCTCCGTCGCCAGCTGCTCGCCGTCGCCGCCGCCGCTGTGGTCCTGGTCGGACTCGCTGCCGTCGTGGAGGTCTCCGGGCGGCTCGGGGCGGTGGTCGAACTCCTGGTGCTCTCCGCCGTCGGGTTGGCCGTGCACCTGACCGTGCAGTCGCTGCTGGGCGGTCCGCGGCCGACGTCACTCGTCGAACTGCTGCGCCCGGGCCGGACGACCGGAGGGGAGTCATGAGCACCGAGCGACCCGGAACCGTCCTGCAGCTGCTCGGTCCCTCGACCGGGGGCATCCGGCGCCACGTCGCCTACCTGACCTCGACCCTGCGTGCCGACGGGTGGTCGGTGACGACGGCCGGGCCCGCAGGAGTGCTCGACGACCTCGACCGGGTCGTCCCGATCCCCACCCGCAACCAACCGGGGGGCACGTGGCGGGCGCGGCAGGCATTGCAGTCGATGGCCGCGGACCACGACCTGATCCACGCCCACGGATTGAAGGCCGGCCTGCTCGCCGCCTCGCTGCGGAACGGGCCGCCGGTGGTCCTGAGCGTGCACAACCTGGTGCTCGACGAGGTGGCCGGCCGGAGCGCTCGCGTGCTCCGGTGGCTCGAGGGTCGACTCCCGGCCCGGGTCGCGGTCACCATCGCCATCTCCGACGGCGTCGCCGAGCGCTTCGACGGCCTCGACGGCGCCGACCGGATCCGCGTGATCCCACCGGCTGGTCCTCCGCCGACGCCGACTCGGCGCGCCGCCGAGGTCCGCGCCGACCTCGGCGTCGAACCGGACGACGACCTGGTCGTGACGCCGGCGCGGCTGACCGCGCAGAAGGACATCCCGCTGCTGCTCGACGCCGCGGCGATCCTGGGACGTGCACGACCCGGCCTGCGCTGGTTCGTGTTCGGTGACGGGCAACTCCGGCCCGAACTCGAACGGGCTGTGGTCGACCGCGGCCTCGACGCGCTCGTGCACCTGCTGCCCGGTCGACCAGACGTCGACAGCGAGCTGGCGGCGGCCGATCTGGTGGTCATCACCTCGCGGTGGGAGTCGGGCCCGCTCGTGCTCCTCGAGGCGGCGGCGCTCGGGCGCCCGATGGTCTCGACCGACGTCGGGCTCGCGAGAACCGTGATCGAGGGCACCACAGGTCGGGTCGTCCCGGTGGGCGACGCCGCCGCGCTGGCGGCAGCGATGTCCGACGTCCTCGACGCGGCAGATCGGTCACCGGTCGCCGGGCCGTCATCGCAGCCCCAGCTCGCGCCTGCGGTGCTCGCTGGGCGGATCGAAGCGGTCTACCGCGAGGTGCTGGGTCATGCCGGTTGATCGCTCCCGGCACGCATACTGTTCGCCATGACCCTGCCCGACTTCCTGGTGCTCGGTGCGGCCCGGTCGGCGACGACGTCGCTGCACTACTACCTCGACCAGCACCCGCGCATCGTCATGTCATCGATCAAGGAGCCGAACCACTTCGCGTTCGACCACTCGGTCTCGCCGCCGGCTCCCCTCATCGACCCGGCGTCGCCCATCGTGACCAAGTCGATCCGTGATCGTCGGGCCTATGAAGACCTCTTCGCCCACGGCCCGTCCGACGCCGTCGCCGGCGAGGCATCGCCGCTCTACCTCTACGTCCGCGAGACGCCAGAACAGGTCGAGCGCGTCCTCGACGCTCCCCGCTTCGTCGCCGTGCTCCGGAACCCCATCGACCGCGCGTACAGCCACTGGCTCCACATCCGGCGCGAGGCGGCCGACGCCGCGATCGAGGGCTTCCGCCGGTCGTGCGAGGCCGAGATGGCCGGTGGACGGGAGTACACGCCGTACGCCGGAGCGACGCACGTCCTGCGTATGGGCCTCTACGACGAGCAACTGCAGCGCTACGTCGACCGTTTCGGGGCCGACCGGATGCTCGCCTTGAGCTACGACGACGTGGTCGGTGATCCCCAGTCCCAGATCGACCGCATCTGCGACCACGTGGGAGTCGACCGTCACCGGGTCGACACCGAGACGCAGTTCAACCGTTCCGGCGTGACCCGCAGCCGCACCGGCGCGGCCATGACCGCCGCGATGCGGTCGGCGCAACCGAAGCTCAAGGCCGTCCTCCCGCCGTCGGTGACCCGTCGTCTGGGACGCCTCCGGGCCAAGTTCGACCGACCCGACGAGGCGCCCCCGGTGCCCGCCGACCTCCGAGAGCAGCTGGCGGCGTGGTTCGCCCCCAGCGTGGAACGCCTCGAGCGCGACGGGTTCGTCCGCGTCGGGACGTGGGAGGACTTCGCATGAGCCGCCCCCGAGGAGCGCTCGTTGCGCTGGCAGTCCTGCTCGTCGCGCTGGTGTGCGGCCTGGTTCCGCCCGCCGGAGCCCACAACGGGTTGGGACCAGCGAACGTGGCCGGCGACGGGTCGGCAACGCGTGTGCTCGTCGTCACCACACCGTCGTTGCGGTGGGCGGACCTCGCAGCCCACGACCTCCCGAACCTCGAGCAGTTCCTGACCACGGCCGACGTCGCCAAGGCCAGCCTGCGCACCATCGGCGCCCGGACCAGCATCGGCGAGGGGTACGTGACCCTCGGAGCGGGCAACCGTGGCTCGGTCAGTTCCGGCGACGCCGGGCTCGCGCTCGCCCCCTACGAGCGCTTCGAGGAGGGCACCGCCGCCCAGGCCTACGAGCGACGCACCGGCGACGCGCCGGTCGGCGACCTGTTGCATCTCGGCTTCCCCGCGATCGAGCGCCTCAACAACCGCTTCCTCTACGGCGCCGACCCGGGTGCGCTCGGCCAAGCCCTCGCCGACGCCGGCCGGACCATCGGCGTCGTCGCCAACGGCGATCTCGGTGCCAGCCCACCACCGGAGGTGCCGCAGGTCGAGGAGCCCAGTCCGGACCTGCCCGAAGGCGAGGAGGCGCCACCCGAGGAGGAGATGGATCCCGAGGAGCCGATCGAGGAGGAACCGGTCGAGGCACCCGACGTCACCGACTCCGAGGACCCGGAGGTCGCCACCGTGCTCTCGGACGGCGACTACGGCCGAGCCGCAGCCCTCATGGCCATGGACCGCACCGGCCAGGTCGTCGTCGGCGAGGCCGATGGGCTCCTCGACCGTGACGCCACGGCGCCCTACGGCGTCCGGTACGACAACGCCGCGGTCGTCGATGCGTTCGCCGACCTCTGGGACGGTGGTGTCGACGTGGCCGTGGTCGAGCTGTCGGACCTCGACCGCACCGACAGCTACCGCCGCGAAGCCGACGGTGCGGCCGCGGACGAGCTGTGGGCCGATGCCCTGGCCGCATCGGACGAACTCCTCGGTGAGCTGGTGACGATCGTGGGCGACGACACCACGGTCATCGTCGTCTCGCCCTCGTCGCCGCGGTCGGCGGAGTCGCTCGGTGTCTTCGCCATCTCGGGTGAAGGTGACGGCGGCGGCCTGGCCCGATCGGCAGCGACACGTCGTGCCGGCTACGTGGCCCTCACCGACGTCGCGCCCACGATCCTCGACCTGGTCGGCGTCGACGCCCCGAGCTCGATGACCGGGACGCTGATCTCTCGCTCCGCCGCGACCGAGGTGGACGATGACCTGTTCTCGCAGTTCGCCGCGGCGACCGAGGAGGCGATCTTCCGCAACGAGGTCGTCGGGCCCGTCAGCGTGGTGTTCGTCGTCGCCCAGATCGTCGCCTACATCCTGGCTGCGGTCGCCGTTGCTCGTCGCCGCCGGTGGACGAAGCCGGTCTCGTTCCTGGCGCTGGTCATCTTGGCCATTCCACCCGTGGTCTTCCTGGGTGGCGCCCTCCACCTGCGTGATGGCGACGTGAGCAGCTATGTGCTCGGGGTCTTCGCGGCCGCGGTCGTCGGAGCGGCCGTCGCCGAGGGCGCAGCGAGGGTGGTGTCTCGACGCTGGCCCCGGACCGGCGCGTTCGTGGCGCCGCTCGGCCTGATCGCACTCAGCTGGCTCGTGCAGGTCGCCGACATCGTGACCGGGGGAGGCCTCCAGCTCGACACGGCCTTCGGCTACTCGCCGATCGTGGCCGGCCGTTTCGCCGGCTTCGGCAACCTGGCCTTCGCCGTCATCGCCATGAGCGCGGTGACCGTCGCCTGCGGCGCCTGGGCGACGCGTCAACTCGCCCATTCGCCGGCCGACGGGACCGCGCGGGCGAGTGGGTCGACGGTCGTCGCGATGGGGATCTACCTGGCCCTGACCGTGGTCCTCATCGGCGCCCCGATGTGGGGCTCCGACGTGGGAGGCGTGCTGGCCACGGTCCCGGCGTTCACCGTCCTCGTCCTCGTGGCCGCCGGCATCCGGGTCGACTGGCGGCGCGGTCTGCTCATCGTGGCCGGCACGATCGTGGCCGTCTCCGCCTTCGCGGTCGTCGACCTGTCGCGGCCGGAGGAGGACCGGACCCATCTGGGTCGCCTGGTCTCCCGGGTGACCGACAACGAGGGTGGCGGTGTCGGCGAGACGCTCGAGCGCAAGATCAACTCGAACATCAGCATCCTCACCAGCTCGGTGTGGACGCTGACCATCCCGGCAGCGCTGGGGTTGATGGTGTTCCTCGCTCGCCGCAAGACGGGTTTCCTGCGTGACCTCCAGGAGGAGGTCCCGGCCATCCGATCGCTGTTGGCCGGCGGGCTCCTGGTGGCGTTCCTCGGGTTCGCGCTCAACGACTCCGGTGTCGCCGTCCCGGCCATGATGTTCGCCGTGTTGTTGCCGTTCCTCACCTACGTGTTGCTCCGATGGGACCCGGAGCGACGCTGATCGCCGCTGCGCTGCTCGGAGTGACGGGCGGTGCAGCCGGCTGGTGGCTGATGCGCGACACGTTCGCGAAGGCGATCTTCGCCCGCGAGAACGTCCGCGGCATCGACGTCCCCGTCGC
>JBFIHN010000139.1:0-8314 GCA_041601775.1 Acidimicrobiales bacterium | reverse complement strand
TTCGAGCCGTTCGCTCTCGGTGCCGATCCGGCTCATCGCCCGGTCGAGGGCGCCGGGTTCGTCGAGCATGTCCCGTTCGTACAGTTCGGTGTAGCCCCGGAGTGCGGTGAGCGGCGTGCGGAGTTCGTGGGCGGCGTCGGCCAGGAACCGGGCCATCGTCTCGCGGGCCTGGGTCGCGGTGTGGGCCGACGCGGCCTGGTCGGTGAGCGCGGACCGCAACTCGCGGAGCATCTGGTCGAGATCGCTGGCCAGTTGTTCGGTCTCTCTCGGGCCGGGAGCGACCTGGACCGCGATCTCGTGGTCGCCGGCGGTGACACGACGGGCGGTCTCGGCGAGTTGGGTCACCGGCCGGGTCACCCGGCTCGTGAGCAGCCACACCAACGCCGCCTGCGCCATGAAGATCAAGACGCCACCCAGGACGAGGTTTCGCCGCAGGTCGTCGATCGACGCGAGCACATCGTCGACCTGCAGCGCAGACACCTGGAGGACGTCGCCGGGAGCGCGACGGACGAGCACCCGGAGATCCGCGCCGTCGACGGTCATCGTCGTCGTCCCCTCCTCGAGCGCCGAGCCGGTCAGCGCCTCGAGAACGGCGGTTGCTGCGGTGCCGGCGTCGACCACCTCGGCGCCGTCAGAGCTGAGCAGCGCGTGCACGGGGACCCCCGAGCCGTCCGACGGTCCGCTCTGGTTCCGGCCCTGCGGTGGGATGCGCGCGGCCCGGGCCAGTTCGCCATCGACCGTTCCCAGCAGATCCGAGCGCACCGATTGTTCGACATAGAGCGCGAAGACGCCGTAGCCGACCGCGAGCACCACCAGGAGCGGGACCAGCAGCATCGTTCGCAGCCGGATGCGACGGCGCGCCCGCCCGACCATCAGGGTCGCAGGACGTAGCCGACGCCCCGCCGGGTGTGGATGAGCGGCGTCCGGCCGTCGTCGATCTTGCGCCGCAGGTACCCGATGTAGAGCTCGACCACGTTCTCGTTCCGGTCGAGCTCTTCGTCCCAGACCTCGACGAGGATCTGCGCCTTCGACACCACGACGCCGGCGTTGACCATCAGGTAGTGGAGCAACGAGAACTCGGTGGGTGACAGGTCGATCAGCTCACCCGCCCGTCGCACGATGTGGCCGGTCGGGTCGAGGTCGAGGTCGCCCACGCGGACGAGGCCCTCGGGGTCGCTCACGCCGGTGCGCCGGAGGATCGCCTGGACCCGCAGGAGCAGCTCGTCGACGCTGAACGGCTTGGTCAGGTAGTCGTCGCCACCGGTGACGAACCCACGGATCCGGTCCTCGTGCTCGTCACGCGCGGTCAGGAACAGCACCGGCACCGATCGGCCGGCGTCTCGCAGTCGGCGACACACCTCGAAGCCGTCGATGCCGGGCAGGTTCACGTCGAGCACGATCAGGTCGAAGTCCGCACCGATCGCGGCATCGAGTCCGGTGTCACCGCGCGCCACCTGCGTGGTCCGGTAGCCCTGATGACGGAGCGCGGTCGCGACGACGTCGTTGATGGCCTCGTCGTCCTCCACGACGAGCAATCGGATCTCTCCACGGACGGGCACCCGTCCATTTGACCCGCCCGACCTGTGCGAAGTCTGTGACCCGTCCACAGGACGGGCACAGGAACGTCTGCGACAGTGGGCACATGTCCTTCATGACCCGCCCGCTCCATCGTCTGGCCGTCGCCTCGCTGCCTGCCGTTCTCCTCGTCGGGGCCTGCGGCGACGACGACACCACCGCGACCGACGCGACCACCGATGACGCATCGACCGCGACCGGCGAGGGCACCGACGCGACGACGAACGCGGAGGGAACCGCTGTCGAGCTGTTCCTCGACGGCGCACTCGCCGAAGATGTCGTCACCATCGACTGCACGCTCTCGGACGGCACCGAGACGCAGTGCTACGAGATCACCGTCGCCGGCATCCCGGCCGACACCGGGGTCGGCGAGTTCTGCCCCACGACCACCGACGCCACCGCGGACGAGGTCGGCATCTGGCTCGACGGCGAGAACGTCTACGACATCGACGGCGAGTTCATCCTCGACCTCCCCGAGATCTACGACGACGAGAACTGGCACCTGCACGACGACGACGGCCACGTACACGTGACCGACACCCAGGAGGCCTTCGAGGCCGCCGCCCGCCCCGACGTGGCCGAGGAGTACGAGAACTACTGCGTCGAGGGCCGCATCGAATGGCTCGAGAACGGCGAGCCGATCACCACCACGGTGGAGGTCCCCGTGACCCCGGTCGCGAGCGACACGACCACGACGGCCGGCGTCCCCCTCGGCGTGACCTTCAGCGGCGTCCGCATCGACGGCTCGGCGCCGGTCGACGCCATCCTCGGTGCCTACACGATCGCCGCCTTCGACGACTGCGGCGGCCACATCAACCCCTTCGAGGGCTACCACCTCCACGCAGCCACCGGCTGTGGCGAGGTCGGCGACATCGCCGACGGTGAGACCGCCGCCTTCGGCATCGCGATGGACGGCTACGCGATCCACAGTCCCCTGGAGGAGGCCGACCTGGCCGACGCCGACCTCGATGGGTGCAACGGGCACACCACCGATGACCTCGGCTACCACTACCACGCCTATGCGGCCGCGGAGAACAACATCCTCACCTGCTTCACCGGCGTGACCGTCGCCGGCGCGACCGGTGGCGGCGCGGGTGGCGGACCGCCGGGCTGACCTCGACCCCGGGGCTCGTCCCGGCTCACGGTTCCCGGGTTCTGTGGGAACTCTCAGCTGAATGGGGACGACCACCGAGGTTGCTCCCCCAGGCTGGGACCATGAACGACACCCCGTCCCGCCACGTCCGCCGCTCGAGCGCCGACGCCGGCCGGCGGCTCCTCGACGCCGCCACCCGCCGGGTCGACGAGTCGAGGACCTGGGTCCTGATCGTGGAGCTGTTCCTCGCACTCGGCTGGGCTCGTGCCTTCGTCGAGAAGCTGATCGATCCCGCCTGGTGGCGCGGGGACGCCCTGCGGCATTTCGTGAGCGACCACGAGGGCATGGCGCTGGATTGGTTCGCGCCGTTCCTCTCCAGCGTGGTCATCCCGCTGGCCGCGCCGGTGAGCCTCGTCGTCCTCGTGTTGGAGGCAGTGGCCGCCGTCAGCTTCCTGACGGGGCGGAACCGGTCCGTCGGGCTCGCCTCCGCCGTGGTGCTGAACCTCACGTTCCTGGCCGCGGGCGCCGTCAACCCGTCGGCGTTCTATCTGGTGCTCCAGGGCGCCCTGGCGGTGGCGCTGGTCGAGCGCAGCGGCGCGGACCTGCGACGGGTGCTGTTCGGCGTCGAGGTGGTCGTCCTCACCGCTGCGGTCATGAGCGCGACCTCGATCCGCACCCTGCACCCCGCACGGGTGATCGAGGACGCCGCCATCATGGTCATCACGCTCGCGGCGCTGACCGTGCTCGCAGCCGAGCTCGTCCTGCGTCAACGACGCCTGGACCGCAGCGAGGTCGATGATCGGGTCACAGCGTCGCCACAGGTCGGTGCTCGATGATCGACCCATGACCTCGACGAGCCCCACCGCCGCACCGCCAGCCACTCCCGTACCGGAGGAGGACGCATGAACACGACTGCACTCCGAGCCGCAGCGATCGTGATCGCACTGGTGGCCAGCTCCTGCGGTGACGACGACACGACCACCACCGCCGCAGGCGACGCATCGACAGCGGCGACCGAGTCGACCGACGCCACGGACTCCAGCGACGCGGCCGACGGCGACGAGAGCGCCGTCCGGGCCGCCGTCGTCGAGGCTGCGGCGTGGAGCGACAACGTCACCATCACGATCGACGGCGACTCGTTCACGTTCGAGAGCAACGGCCTGCCCTCGCACGAGGTCCTCGACCAGTACCTCGGTGACGGGCCCGACGGGAAGTTCCTCGCCAGCGGCGCGGTCGAGTCCCCCACCACCGTCTCCATCCCGCTGGTGCCGACCATCGCCGACAACCCGACCGAGACCGGCAACGGCGCCATCGGCGTCGCCGTGAGCGGCGCCGTGTTCTTCGACCCGTACGAGGGTGACGGCGGGGGCACGGTCGCCAACGACGACAACGCCACCATCGACGGGGTGCCGTTCATCGACGCCTGCGGTGGACATCCGATCCCCGACGGGACGACGTACCACTACCACGGCATTCCGTTCTGCATCACCGATGCGCTCGACACCGCCGGCGAGCACTCGGCGATCATCGGCTACCTCTTCGACGGGCACGCCATCTACGGCCCCCAGGACGAAGAGGGCGAGGAACCCGCCGACCTCGACGAGTGCATGGGCCATGTCGGCCCCACACCGGAGTTCGAGGAGGACACGTACCACTACCACGTGTCGTCCGAAGCCAACTACATCTCCGAATGCCTGGTCGGCGAGTACTCCGCCGCCCCCGGGCGCTGACCGACGTGGCCGGACGACGTCGACGGCTGCGGTGGACGATCCGGGCGCTCCAGGGCGCCCTCGCGCTCACCGCAGCCGTCGGCGTCTGGCTCGTCGGCTTCGCCCCCGAAGCCGACGAGGCCGCGGTCCTGCCCGACACCGCAGCGCAGTTCTCGCTCGACCTCGAGGTGCTGGCGACGACCGAGGGACCGGTCGTCTACGCAGTCGAACAACGCGCGCGGCCCGACTACCGCATCTTCCGCCTCGACCCGACGACCGGCGAGATCGACACCGTCTTCACCGTGCCCGAGGACGCCATCGTCTACGGCATCGATGTCGATCCCACCGGGTCGACGCTGGCGGTCGCCTACTCACCGGACTTCGCCCTCGAGTCCAGTGGGCTGTGGACGCTCGACATCGACGACGGGACCCTGACCGAGGTCTCGCCTGGGGTCTCGGGCATCTACCTCACCGACCCGGACTGGCACGACGACGGGACCGCGATCCTGGCGACACGTGTCGACCAACGCGAAGGCGAGCTGCTCGACGTCGTGCGCGCCGACGTCACGACCGGAACGATCGACCTCGTCGCCGCCGACGGCGTGAACCCCGTCGTCGACGGCGATCTCGTCCACTATCTCGGCGTCGACACCGGCACCTCGGCCCGGCGGAGCATCCGCACCCTCGACCGGACCACCGGTGGCGTCACGATCGTCGCCGGCGGTGACGGCGACCTCGACCACCTCCTGGGTGACTCGACCGAGCTCGTGCTCGCCGTTCTCGACGACGGCGAGACCACCACCGGGCTCACGCTGGGAACGCCGGCCTCGGCGCACGGCAACCACGACGTCCCGTCGACGTGGTGGAGCGTGCGCGGGTCGGCATCGGCCCCTTCCGGCCTCGCACCCGCGACGGTCTACGACGCCGACCTCGTCGACGGAGCCCTGGTGTCCGTGACCCTGGAAGGCCTCGTCGTCGACGCCGACTCGCAGACGCAGCTCATCGCCTCCCGGGCACTGCGGTTCGTCGCCGTCGCTCCGGCCTGACGTCGCCGTCACCGGAATGCCGTCCGGTCGCGCCGGGTTCCGAGATCAGCGACAACGACTCTCGAGGAATCGCCATGAGCATCGAAGCGGCCGTCATGTCTGCGCAGACCGGACGCGCACGCCGGCCAGACCCTGGATCCGTGGCACGACGCGTCCTCGGGGTGCTGCTGGTGGCGATGGCCATCGGCCAGTTGACCGACATCGGCGGATTCGTCGACGTCATCAGCACCTACGACGTCGGCGGTGACCTCGCCGCCGCGATCATCGGCGGAGCGCTCCTGATCGGTGAACTCCTTGCCGGGGTCGGTCTCCTCGTCGCCGATCGCTCGCGTCGAGCCGGGGCGTCGCGTCTGGCCGTGGTCGTGGCGGTGGCGTGGTCCGTGCTCGCCGCTCAGGCGTTCGTTCGCGGGCTGGTCGTTCCGAACTGTGGCTGTTTCGGAGTGCATCTGGCGCAGCCGTTGCGGTGGTGGGTCCTGGTCGAGGACCTCGAGTTCGTTGCGCTGGCCTGGTGGACGCAGCGGACCAGCGGGCGCCGGTCCGTGTCGACGGTCGAGTCGGCACCGGACGCGAGCGGGTCGGTCCAGGATCCGGCATGAAGGGCACACGCGCCATCGCCGCCGCCGTGGTGCTCACGTTGACCGCAGCGGCGTGCGGAACGAGCCCGGAGTCGTCCGCCGGCGACGCCGACCCGGACGGCGCGGACGCCGAACCGGTGACGCAGGTCGCCTCGTCTGCTCGCGAGGACGTGCCGTCGGCGCTGGACGATCCGCGGGACGCGTCCTTTCCGCCGCCGCTCGTCGACCCGGACGAGGTGCGCTCGGGCGGCCCGCCGCCGGACGGCATCCCGTCGATCGACGATCCGACGTTCCTGCCGGTGGACGGGGTCGGGTTCCTCGCGGACGACGAACCGGTGCTCGCGGTCGAACTCGGCGGTGAGGCCCGTGCCTATCCACTCCAGGTGATGACCTGGCACGAGATCGTCAACGACACCGTGGCCGGCATCCCGGTGACGATCACGTACTGCCCGCTGTGCAACTCGGCGGTCGCCTATGACCGCCGGCTCGGTGACCGGGTGCTGGACTTCGGTACGTCGGGCCAGCTCTACAACTCGTCGCTGGTCATGTACGACCGCCAGACCGAGTCGCTGTGGACCCACTTCACGGGCGAGGCGGTCATCGGATTCCTGACCGGCGAGCACCTCACGCAGTACCCGGTCTCGACGGTGTCGTGGGCCGACTACCGCGCGGCGCACCCCGACGGACTGGTCCTGAGTCGCGACACGGGCTTCTCCCGCGAGTACGGAACCAATCCGTACCCCGGCTACGACGACGTGGACACCGCCCCGTTCCTCTTCGACGGCGAGGTCGACGGCCGCCTGGCCGCCAAGCAACGGGTCATCGGCATCGACCTCGAAGACGATGCGGTCGCCGTCCGGCTCGACCGACTCGCCGACGACGGCGTCCGGCACGTGGAGGTCGGAGGGCGCGGGTTGGTCGTCTGGGTCGCGTCGGGCACGGCGTCGGCCCTCGACCGCGCGTCCATCGCCGGGAGCCGTGACGTCGGGGCGACCGGGGTGTTCGTGTCGGAGGTCGACGGCCGAGCCCTCGCCTTCCGCGCCGAGGGCGACGGGTTCGTCGACGACCAGACCGGCTCGCGCTGGAACGTCCTCGGCCACGCGGTCGACGGCCCGCTCGTCGGCACCACCCTCGAACCGGTCGTCCACGTCGACACGTTCTGGTTCGCGTGGGGCGCCTTCCTGCCCGACAGCCGGATCGTCGACTGACCGCACCGGTCCGGCCGCCGATCGCTCAGCCACGACCACCGGCGATGCGGGCCGCGTCGGGTGACCGGAGGAGCCGGAGCATGGCGAGGACACCGACTGCGGGCCCGGCAGCCAGGAACGCGAACGCCCACCGCCAGGTGAGCAGGTCTCGCAACACCGGGATCAGCCAGATGGTCACGACCGTCAGGGTGAAGCCAGCGGCCAGCTGCAGGGTGACCGCGGTACCGACGTAGCGCTGATCGGCCAACTCGGTGACGATGGCGGAGAACTGGGCGGAGTCCGCGACCACCCAGAAGCCCCACACCAGACCGATCGCCAGGACCACCCAGACGGGCGCGGTCCAGAACACCCCGATCAACACCGCGCACGACCCGCTCACGGCCATCGACAGGGCCGTGATCCGCGTCCGACCCCACCGGTCGCCGAGCACACCGCCGACCACGCAGCCGGCGCCACCGATACCGATCGCCGCGGCGGCTGCGAACGCAGCACCACGGCGAGGATCGCCGCCGTCGAGGGCGAGGCGCTCGCTGAAGAACACCCCGAACCATGCCCACATGGCATACAGCTCCCACATGTGCCCGAAGTACCCCAGCGTGGCGAGCCGGATCCCACGGTCGGCGAACGCTCGTCGTACCTGCGTCGGGTCGAACACCGCGACCGGGAACGGGAACGGACCGTCGCTGGCCAACCACGCCGCCACCAACCCGCCGGCGACGGTCAACGCAGAGGTTGCGACGATGACGCTCTGCCACCCGACGCCCCCCAGGCCGTTGACCAGGTGTGGCATCGCAGAGCCGACGGTGAGCGCGCCCACCATCACCCCCAATGCGGTCCCTCGCCCACGCCGGAACCACGTCGACATCGCCTTCAGCGCGGGTGGGTAGACGCCGGCGAGGAACGCGCCGGTGACGAACCGGAGCACGATCGCCTCGCCGGCGCCACCCGCGACGAGCAGCCCGAGGTTGGCGGCTGCGGCGCCCAGGGATCCGAGCAACATGAGCCGCCGCGGGGCGAGCAGGTCCGCGAGGTTCGTCGCTGCCGACGCCACCGCTCCCACCACGAACCCCAACTGGACCGCGATCGTGAGCCACGACCCCGTGTTCGT
>JBFIHN010000138.1:0-8320 GCA_041601775.1 Acidimicrobiales bacterium | reverse complement strand
TCGGTGTACCTGGCGTCGGGGTTCTCGAAGCTGATCGATCCCGACTGGTCCGGCGGGCTCGTGCTCTGGGATCGGGCGGTCCGTCACCAACACCTCGTGGCGACACGCGTGCCCGAACCGATCGCCGGCTGGGTCGTCGACGTCGTCACCCAGCGCTGGATCCACTCCATCACCTCCCCGATGGCCGTGGCGATGGAACTGTTCGTCGGTGTCGGTCTGTGGTTCGCGCGGACGCGGATCGCCGCCGTGTGGGTGGCCGTGCTGTTCCATCTCTCGATCGAGGTGTCCGCCTCGGTCGAGGTCTTCAGCCTCGCGGCGATTGCGGCCCTCGTGATCTGGGCGACGCCGTCGACCCGTGATCGGATGGTCGTGGTGCCCGACGATCGGTCCGCTCGACGCATCGCCCGCCTCGACTGGTTGGCCCGGTTCGACGTCCGGGTCGAGCCCGGAGCACCGGTGCAACTGACCGAGCGTGACGGCAGCACCCGCTCGGAGCGCGATGCTCTCCTGATGATCTGGACCCGTCTGCCGCTGACGTTCTTCGTCGCGGCGCCGGTCGCGCTCGTCCGGAGGCGGTTCCGATGAGCGCGTCGAGACGGCTGCGTCGAGCGTTGTTGACCTGGGCGATCGGCGTGGCCGTGCTCCGGGTCACGTTCTGGGCGCCGGAGGTGTGCCCGCCGCTGACCTCGACGGGTGCCCGGGCCACCGCGGTCGCGGCCGGCGACTGGATCGTCGCCAACCAGGAGCCGAGCGGTCGCTTCCTCTACGGCTGGAACCGCGACGACGCGACGCCGGCGCAGGACTACAACCTGGTGCGCCACGCCGGGGTCACCATGAGCCTCTACCAACTCACGCGGGCCGGGGAGATCGACCATCTCGAGCCCGCCGACCGCGGCCTGCAGTGGATGCTCGACCGCCTCGAGCCAGCCGGTGACGGCCTGGCCTTCACCGAAGGCACCAGCGCGAAGCTCGGAGCGAGCGCGTTGCTCGCCGTCTCGTTGGCGCAACGGCGCCTGGCCACCGACGACAACTCGTACGACCGGACGCTGCTGGCGGTGACCCGCTTCCTCGTCGGCCAGCAACGGGACGACGGCTCGATGCTCAACCGCTTCGACCTGGAACAGCAGGCGCCCGTCCCGGAGGAGACGTCGGTGTACGCGACCGGCGAGGCGCTCTGGGCCCTGGCCTTGGTGCACGAGGCGTTCCCGCTCGAGGGCTACCGCGCTCCGGCGATCTCGACCCTCGACTACCTGGCGACCCAGCGCGACGCCGACGAAGACTTCTTCCCCCAACCGTGGCCCGACCAGTGGGCGGCCTACTCCCTGGCCGAGATGGTCGAGTGGGGACTCGAGGACCACCACATCGACTACGCCCGCGGCCTCCTCCACCGCTACGCCTCGTTCGTCCGGTTCGACGCACAGCGGGGCACGTCGTACGGCTCCGTGACCCACGGTCCCGCACCCCGAGGATCGGGGTTCGGGACGTGGATCGAGGGCCTGGCCGCCCTCCGGACCATGACCCAGGTCGATGCCCGGATGGCCGACCTGGCCGATGGTGCCGGCGAGGCGCTGGCGTGTGGGGCCGCCCGTCTGGCGGCAGACCAGGTCCCGGCCACGGCGTCGACGCCACCACAGGAGGCCGGCGCGTGGTTCTACGACGACTTCACCCGCATGGACGACCAGCAACACGCAGCGTCGGGCATGCTCGGCGCCGAACCCGTGCTGCCATGACCTGCGCTGCCATGATCGGTGCGCCCCTCCCGTCTACCCCGGAGCCCAGGATCCGTTGATCGCCGCCATCATCGCCTTTGTCGTCGCCTGCAACCCGGCGGCCGCGCTGGTCGCCCTCGCCCACGATCGGCGGACGAACCGGCCGCTCCCCGTCCTCGCCGGGGCGACTGCCGCGCTGACCGCGCTCGTCGTGTCCGGCGCGGCGTCGAAGTCCATCCTCGACGCACTCGAGATCAACCTCGGCACCTTCCGTGTCGGCGCGGGCGCGGTGATGGTCGTCGCCGGTCTGCGCTGGCTCTTCGCCGGCGCTCCACGCGATGCCATCGAACCGGACACCGACCTCCGTCTGGCCGGCTTCGTGGCGTTCCCCACGTTGTTCACTCCGGCGGCCGCCGTGCTCGCGATCTCCGTCGGGGCCGAGGACGGAGCCCTGACCGTGCTCGTCGCGGCCGGGATATCGATCGCGCTGGGAGCGGCCGGCGTCTACCTCCGGCGGTCGGTGCCGATCGCGCTGGCCACGGCCGGGGTCCGCCTCATCGGCGCCGGGACGATCGTCATCGGCGCCGGACTCGTCGTCGACGGTCTCCGCACGCTCTGATCCCGATCAGCAACCGGCGGGGTCGAACACCCACGGTTGGCGCGGGACGCTGTTCGGGTCGAACCGGTCGAGGAGTTCCGCGGCCGTGACCGCCTCGGACGCACCCGCCAGACCCAAGGATGCGCCCAGGACCCCGAGCAGGCGTTCGGACGACCACCCCTCGGCCTCGAGCTCGCGCCGGGTGACCGAGCCGTGGCGCTTGGCCAGTCGCTCGCCGTCGGGGCCGAGCACCAACGGGACGTGTGCGTACGCGGGAACCGGCAGGCCGAGCACGCCGTGGAGCCACACCTGGCGAGGTGTGCCCTCGAGCAGGTCGTCGCCCCGCACGACCTCGTCGATGCCTTGCGCCGCGTCATCGACGACCACCGCGACGTTGTAGGCCGGCACGCCATCGCCACGCCGGACGACGAAGTCGTCGACCAGGCCCGTGTACCGACCGTGGAGACGGTCCGTGACCGTCACCAGGGCGAGGTCGGCCCGGACCCGCAACGCCGGACCTCGGTCGGCCCGTTGGGCGGCCCGCTCGGCGCGTTCGTCGTCGGTGAGGTCGCGACAGGTCCCCGGATAGGCCCCCTCGGGGAGCGGACCGTGCGCGGCCGATGCGGCTTCGGCCACCTCCCGACGCGAACAGAAGCAGGGATAGAGGAGTCCGTCGTCGTCGAGCCGTCCCACGGCGGCCTCGTGCCGAGCCCGGACGGCGGCATCGGATTGCCGGGTGATGTCACCGTCGTGGTCGAGCCCCAGCGCCGCGAGGTCGGCGAGATGCGCCTCGACGAGCGCCTCGCGACTCGACACCGGGTCGAGGTCCTCGACCCGGATGAGGAACCGACCGCCGTCGACCCGGGCGAAGAGCCACGCCAGGAGCGCGGTGCGCAGGTTCCCGACGTGCAACGGGCCGGTGGGGCTGGGGGCAAAACGACCATCGGCCACGTCGCATGCTCGCGCGACGTGACCGATGATCCGAGTTCTTCGCCGGGGGTCTCACGACCCGCCGGTCGGGGGGAGCCGTCAGGCGCAGGCCCAGGGACCCCATCCCTGCTGGCTGTAGAGCCAGTGGGCGAACTTGGTGTTGGTCTCGGCGTCATAGCGAGCCGACCACGGGGCGCCCGTGACCGACTGGAACTGGCCGCTGTGGACGTTGTTGATCTGGAACAGACCGTGGTTGCCGCCACCGGGGCTGACGGCGCCGGGGTTCAGGCCCGACTCGCACCGAGCGACCGCGAGGGCCTTCTGGGTCTGCGTGCCGAAGTAGCGGGCGATGATCTCCTGGACGGAGCCAGGAGCGGCGGCGGGGGCAGCCGCTGCGGCCGCCTGGGCTTCCGCAGCCTTGGCGGCTGCGGCCTCGGCGGCGGCCGCTTCGGCCTGGGCACGCTCGATGCTGGCGGCGTACGCGGCGACCTCGTCGTCGGTGGGGCCGGGGGCGGGGCGATACGAGTCGACGTCGACGGTCGACGGCACCGGGGCCTCGACGAGGGGAACGGTGACTGCGGCGCCGAAGACGCTGGCCGCAACCACCCCCTCGTCGTCCGCTCCGTCGACGGCATCGGTGGCTCCGGCGCCGACGGTCGCGGTGACCGCCAGGAGGAGTGCGAGGCCGAGACCGGCCAGTGCGGGGATCAACTTGTTGCGCATTGTGGTGCGTGTCCTTTCCACCAGACGCGACGATGCCGCTGGGCCGGTGTTGGGGAGGAAGCAACGCGTCAGGGGGTTGGAGACGCAGGTGGTGGAGCCAGCCGGGAGAGTGCCGAGTCCGGACCCGATCGCACGCTGGGCACCCCGCGGTGGGGATGCCGCGCAGCACGCGACCGTCGCTATTCATCTGGTGTGATGTGACAAAGCCTGGACGGTTCGTAAACCAAACGCAACATTCGGGCTTGTGATATCCGTCACGAACGCTTGCAGCAGTTGTCCATACCGCATGACGAATGCTGCGTGGTGGATGGTCGGGCACCGGGCTGCCGGGTGACGCGGACCGCCCGCTAGGCTCGCCGATCGCACGGAGAGATGACCGAGTCAGGCCGATGGTGCTTCCCTGCTAAGGAAGTGAGGGCGCAAGTCCTCCGAGGGTTCAAATCCCTCTCTCTCCGCCAGTCCAGACGGGTTGGCCGGCTTCGTATTCGCTCCTGAGCGAGTCCGACCGGCCGACCCGGATGGCCGCTGGAGGGATGCCAGAGCGGACGAATGGAACGGTCTTGAAAACCGTCGAGCCCCTCGCGGGTTCCGTGGGTTCGAATCCCACTCCCTCCGCCACAGTCCCTCCGGGACCGGCGGACTAGGACTCGGTCGCCATCCGCTGACCGTGGCCGACGCTCCACACGGGGCCGACCTCGATCGCGGATGCCGGGTCCCAGACGTCGACCACGTGGCGGAACTCGGTGGTCCATCGCTCCGGCGTGACCTCGCACACCAGATAGCCGTTGCCGGCCTGCGCGTAGCGGACCTGCGGATTGCCCGCCGTCGGCGCATCGAAGGGCAGTGACGAGATCCCGGTGACCAGGAACTCGGGTGCCACGGCGGCACCCGACGCGTCCGTGACGTCGAGCACGAAGCTGGCGTGGAAGTCGCCGGTCAGCACGATCGGCGATTCGACCTCGGCGAGCAGCGCGAGCAATCGCTCGCGCTCGGCGACGTAGCCGTCCCACGACTCGAGGTAGTACTCGGGTTCGCCCTCACCGGCGTTGGCGTCGAACCCCGCCAGCATCACCGGGTTGCCCAGCACCGTCCAGCGCGCGGTGCTCGCTTCAAGGTGGTCGGCGAGCCAGTCGAACTGCTCCGACCCGAGCAGCGTCCGGTCCGGATCCAGGCGTTGCTCACACCCCGGTCCCCGGTCCCCCGACGACGTCTCGCGACACGAGGTCGGGTCGGCGTACTGCCGCGAGTCGAGCGTCGCCAGATCGATCAGGTCGCCGTAGCGGTAGGCCCGGTACACCGGGTAGGTCTCGCCGTCGACGATGTCGGCGGGCGCCGGCAGGCGGACGGGCATGTGCTCGTACCAGACCTGGTAGGCCGCAGCCCGCGCCGACCGCAGGTCATCGGGATCGGGGTCGGTGTAGGAGGTGTCGCCGGTGTAGTTGTCGGTGACCTCGTGGTCGTCCCACAGGACGATCCACGGTGCCATGGCGTGGGCGGCCTGCAGCGCCGGGTCCTCGCGCACCTGGGCATAGCGGATGCGGAAGTCGTCGGCGCTCACCGCGGTGTCGGTGCGCCACATCCGGCTGCCGTCCTGTTCCGGCGACACGTCGAAGGCCGGCAGCTCGTAGACGTAGTCCCCCATGAAGAGGACGGCGTCGAGGTCGCCGTCGGCGGCGGCGTGGGCCCAGGCCCCGTAGCGGCCGAACTGCAGGTCCTGGCAGGTGGCGACGGCGAACCGGAACCGGTCGGGCGACGCGTCGTCAGCCGGGAACGTCCGGGTGACGCCCACCGGGCTCGTGTGGCCGCTGACGGTGAAGCGGTAGTGGTACTCGGTGTCGGGGTCGAGTCCGTCGGCATCGACGTGCACCGAGTGCCCGAGCGCTGCCGGCGCCGTCGCGACCCCCTCGGCCGCGAGGGACCCGAAGTCGGCGTCGACGGCGACCTGCCAGCGGACCGGCACATCGTCGGTCGGCATGGCACCGTCGGCCGCGGCGGGGTCCAACGCCAGGCGTGTCCACAGGATCACCCCGGTCGGGAGCGGATCGCCCGACGCGACACCGAGGGTGAACGGGTCCGATGCCAGCGCCGGCCCGGCCGTCGTCGTGGTCGTCGACGACGGTGCGCCGGCTGCATCGCCACCGTCACCGTCGCCATCACCGGCGTCGGACGAACACGCACCCACGGCGGCGGTTGCGATCGCGGCGAGCAGGAACTGTCGACGATCGATGACCATCGCGCGAGCCTACGACGGGGTCCGGAATCCGGAGCGGGGTCGTCGCCCGACGAGACCGCCGCTCAGTTGACGGCGCGGTCCTGCCCGTCCCAGTACGGCGCCCGCAGATCCTTCTTCAGGACCTTCATCGCCCCAGACAACGGCAGCGGCTCGGCCCGGAACTCGACCGACTTCGGGACCTTGTATCCGGCGATCTCGCCGCGTGCCTGCTCCTGGATCTCCTCCTCGGTGGCGGTCGCCCCCTCGTGGAGCACGACCACGGCGTGGACCTGTTCGCCCCACGTGTCGTGGGGGATCCCGATGACCGCGACCTGGGCCACCGCCGGGTGGCGAGAGATGGCCGACTCGACCTCGGCCGAGTACACGTTCTCGCCGCCGGTGACGATCATGTCCTTCACCCGGTCGACGAGGAAGAGGTAGCCGCCCTCGTCGAGATAGCCCGCGTCGCCGGTGTGGTACCAGCCGTCGCGGAACGCTTCGTCGGTGGCGTCGGGCTTGTTCCAGTACTCCCGCATGAAGTTGCCGGCCCGTGCGCAGACCTCGCCCGTCTCGCCCCGGGGGAGGATGGTGCCGGACTCGTCCTGAATGGTGAGGCGGACGCCGGCGACGGGCTTGCCCGCCGACCGCAGGCGCGGTCCGCCAGCGCGGTGGTCGCCCGGATCGAGCCAGGTCAACAGCGACGAGCACTCGGTCATGCCATAGCCCTGCGAGATGTCGAGCTCCGGGTACAACGCGAGGAGACGGTCGAGCAGCGCCGCCGGCATCGGCGACGCGCCGTAGGTCAGCTGCGTGAGCGACGCCAGCTTCTCCGGCGCGAAGTCGGGATGGTCGAGCGCCATGGCGATCATCGTCGGGACCATCATCGTCTGGGTCACCGCGTGCTCCTCGATGAGGGCCAGCGCACCGCCGGGATCGAACATCGGCTGGTACACGGTCGTGCCGCCACTGGCCGGCGTGCCCATGATCCCGCCCATCGACGCGGCGTGGAACATCGGCGTCTGGTGCAGGTAGACGCTCGAGTCGTCGAACGAGATCACCATGGCGATGTGGTACAGGTTCAGCATCTCGGCCCGGTGCTCGACCAGCACCCCCTTGGGCAGCCCGGTGGTCCCGCCCGTGTACATGAGCACCGCAGGGTCGTTCTCCTCCGGCTCCGGCGGCTCGACCGGCTCGGCCGCGGCCAACACGTCGTCGTAGCGGAGATCGTGGGGCACGTCGGCGCCGCCCATGATCGCCGGGTCGCCGATCAGCACCACGTGCTTGACCGGGCTCGGTTCGTCGGAGCTCGCCAACGCCTGGGCCAGGTGGCCGGCGAAGAGCGGATCGACGAACACGACCTCGGTGCCCGAGTCGCGCAGGATGTAGTCGAGTTCCTTGCCGGCGAGGCGCAGGTTCAGCGGGTTGATCACGCCGCCACCCAGGAACGCGGCGTGGTACAGCTCGAGGAACTCGTGGCAGTTCGCCGACATCACGGCGAAGCGGTCGCCGGCCTCGATGCCCAGCTGGTTGCGCAGCGCGTGCACCAGGCGGAAGACCCGATCGCCGTGCTCCCGATAGGTGAACCGTCGATCGCCGTCGATGAAGCCGACCTTGTCCGGATGGTCGGCGATCGCGGGGAGGAGCATGCGGTGATAGACGAGTTCCTTCATGCTGGTAATCTAGACCACTCGATGTTACCGTGTCGAGCATGACGGGGATGACGGCGACGGCAGGCGAGCTCTCGCCGGTACAGCGACGACTCCTCGACGTCACCGCCCCCGCGCCCGTGCTCCCCCGTGAACGACGGGAACACCTCACCCAGCGGCAACGCGAGATCTTGGCCGAGCTCGCGACGGCGTCGGCGGGGGGCTTCACGGACGTCACCATGTCGGACCTCGCGAAGCGACTCGGGTGCTCCCTCCGCACGCTCTACGGCATCGCTCCCAGTCGGGACGAACTCGTTCTCGTGGCCATCGACCGGAATCTGCGACAGCTCCGTCGACAGGCCCGCCAGGTGATCACGTCCGAGATGACTGCACTCGAAGCCGTCCGTTCGTACCTCGACGCAACCGCGACGGCGATGTCGAGGATCATCCACGAGTTCGCGCCTGACCTCTACGCGACCAGGCGCGGCGTGACGCTGCAGGC
>JBFIHN010000137.1:0-8333 GCA_041601775.1 Acidimicrobiales bacterium | reverse complement strand
GAGATCGCGGTCCCGGTGGGCAACCCGGCCGGCGTCGGCGGCCTCGCCGACTTCGCGGACGAGGACCTCGTCCTCGGGCTCTGCGCGCCGGAGGTCCCGTGCGGGGAGCTCAGCCGACAGGTGCTCACCGCTGCCGGGCTGACACCGGCACCGGACACCGAAGAACCGGACGTCCGTGCACTGCTCACGAAGGTCGAGGCCGGCGAGCTCGACGCGGCGATCGTCTATGTGACCGACGTCCTGGCGGCTGGTGGCGATGTCGAGGGAATCGAGATCGCGTCCGCGGCCGACGTCGTGACGAGGTATCCGATCGCAACGGTCGGGGGTGCCGGTGCCGATGACGTCTCGGCGCTGTTCGTGGCGTTCGTGCTCGGGGCCGAGGGGCAGGCCATCCTCCGGGCACGGGGGTTCGCGGGTCCATGACCGACGGCTCCCGACGGACGCGCCCACCTCGCGTCCTGCTGCCCTTCGCCGCCGTCGGCCTCGCGTTCCTGGTCGCGCCGCTGCTCGCGCTCGCCCAGCGTGCGCCCTGGAGCAACCTCGGCACGCTGGTCACCGCGCCGGTCGTGACCGACGCGCTCCGACTCAGCGTCGTGAGCGCGGTCGCCGCCACCGGGCTCTCGCTGCTGTTCGGCGTCCCGCTGGCCTGGGTGCTCGCCCGTACCGCGTTCCCCGGCCGCTCGCTCGTCCGGGCGCTGGTGACCCTGCCGATGGTCCTCCCGCCGGTGGTCGGCGGCGCAGCGTTGCTGTTCGCGTTCGGCCGACGCGGCGTCGTCGGCGGACCGCTCTACGACCGGACCGACTTCGTCCTCCCGTTCTCGATCTGGGGGGTCATCGCGGCCAACACCTTCGTGGCGATGCCGTTCCTCGTCCTCACGGTCGAATCGGGACTTCGGTCGGGCGACGACCGGTTCGAGGACGCGGCGGCCACGCTCGGTGCCAGCCGATGGACGATCTTCCGGCGCATCACGTTGCCGAACGCCGCGCCCGCGATCGTCGCCGGTGCGGTGCTCTGCTGGGCCCGTGCGCTGGGGGAGTTCGGCGCGACCGTGACCTTCGCGGGGAACCTCCAGGGGCGGACCCAGACCATGCCGCTGGCTGTGTTCCTCGCGCTCGAGTCGGACCGGGAAGCGGCCATCGCCCTGTCGTTGGTGCTGATCGCCGTCTCGCTCGGCGTCCTCATCCCGCTGCGCGATCGGTGGCTGCGGTGATGCTCGACGCCTCGCTCGAGCTGCGGATCGGGGATCTCGACGTCGCGGTCGCGTTCTCGGCCGATGCCGGCGAGACCGTCGGTCTCCTCGGCCCCAACGGTTCCGGCAAGACCACGATCGTCCGTGCGCTGGCGGGGCTCCTCCCGATCGACGCTGGCCGGATCGTCCTCGCGGACCGGGTGCTCGACGACCCGGCCGCCGGCACCTTCGTCGAGACGGGAGACCGGCCGGTCGGCGTCGTGTTCCAGGACCACCTGCTCTTCCCCCGCATGAGCGCGCGCGACAACGTCGCCTTCGGGCTCCGCGCCCACGGCGTGGATCGTCGGACAGCGGCAGCGCAGGCGGAGCGCTGGCTCGAACGGTTCGGCGTGACCGGCATCGCCGACGCTCGCCCCGGTTCCCTCTCCGGCGGGGAGGCGCAGCGGGTCGCCCTCGCTCGCGCCCTCGCCACCGAACCACGACTCCTGCTGCTCGACGAACCGCTGGCCGCGCTCGATGCCACGACCCGGATCCGGGTCCGTGCCGAACTGCGCCGGCATCTCGACACCTTCGACGGTGTCCGCATCCTCGTCACCCACGACCCGATCGACGCGCTCGTCCTCGCCGACCGCCTCGTGATCATCGAGCGCGGCCGGGTGACCCAGGTCGGCACGCCAGCCGAGGTCGCGGCCCGACCGGCCACGGCGTATGTGGCCGACCTGGTCGGCATCAACCTCCTACGCGGTCGGGTCGCGGACGATCAGACGGTGGCGCTCCCCAGCGGGGGCTCGCTCACCGTCGCCCGTTCCGATGCGCAACCGGGCGCCCAAGTGGCGGTGGCGATCCGCCCCCAGGCCGTCGCCCTGCATCTCGAACGCCCGACGGGCAGTCCGCGCAACGTGTGGCGCGCGCCCATCGTCGACCTCGAGGCGGCGCGTGACCGCCTCCGCGTCACCCTGGGCGGCGACGTCCCGGTCACGGCCGAGGTCACCACCGCCGCTGCGACCAGCCTCTCCCTCGCTCCCGGCCAGGAGCTGTGGGTGAGCGTCAAGGCCGTGGACATCACGGTCTACGAGCACTGACCGCCGCGGTCACGAACGCGCCCGCTCGAGCACCCACCAGAGCCCGGCCGACACGAACCAGGCGCCGTTGAACGCCGCGCTCGACACATCGTCGTTCGCCCACCAGCCGATGGCGATGACGGCCATCGCTGCCTGGTGCGCCGCGAACTGCAGCGTGCGACGGTGACGGACGACCCCGCGCATCCTCGGGATCACCGCACACGCGGCGGCATAGGCGATGGGGAACGCGATGCGTACCCACGTCGGCAGGCCGTCCTGGGTGAGCGAGAGCAGTCCGATGGCCAGCCCCACGCCGGCTCCCACCTTCTGGGCCGTGGTCGGAGACCAGTCGATCGAGTCGGTGTCCGTCGGCACGACGTGTATTCCAGCCGCCTGGCACGTCCTCGGGGTCGATGGTGCCTGTCGCACGCCGCCGGTTCGGGCCTCGCCGCCGATCAGAGACCGAGTGAGCGGGCGATCCGTCGACGATGGGTCGCGGGTGAACCCCAGGCCGGCGTGATGGTCCAGATGCGCTTGAGGAAGAGATGGAGGTCGTGTTCGACCGTGTAGCCGATCGCCCCATGGCACTGCAGCGCCGCTCGCGCCGCCCTCTCGGCCGCGCGGGAGGCTCGCGCCTTCGCGGCCGCGACGTGCAGGACTCGGTCCTCATCCCCGGTCGCCAACGAGTGTGCGGCGCGGTGGACCAGCGGGCGTGCGAAGTGCAGGTCCTTCGCGACGTCGGCGAGCGCGTGTTTCACGGCCTGGAACGAGCCGATGGCCACGCCGAACTGCTGGCGTTCGACGGCATGGACGACCGCGAGGTCGAGCGCGGCACGTCCGAGGCCGAGGAGTTCGGCGGCTGTACCGAGTGCGCCGCGCAGTCGAGCGATCTCCAACGCCTCGGGTCCCTCGGCGAGCACGGTCGAGACGTCGCCGTTCCATCCGACGTCGCCGAGTCGCCTCCCGCCGTCCAACGACGGCGCCTCTTCGACCGTGACCGTCGTGCGGTCGACGAGGTGCAGGACATCGCCCTGCGCGATCAGGAACAGGTCGGCGTCGGCAGCACAGGGGGCTGACCTCCCCCCGAGATCGCTCGTGATCATCCGCCCGTCCAGGGGGTACCGGAGCAATGGCGCCGCCACGGACGCGGTCTCGACCAACGGGTGGGGGAGCCCCACTCTGCCGGCCTCCTCGAGCACGAGGACGAGCGAGAGTTCGTCGAGACCGAGGCCGCCGACGGATTCGGGGGCGCATGCATCGAGTACGCCCATGGCCGACAGGGATCGCCACACCGAGCGGTCGAGTGCTCCCGGTACGGCATCCCATGCATCACGCAGCGCAGTGGGCGAGGCGAGGTCGTCGAACAGCTCGGCCGTTGCCGAGGCGAAGGCCTCCTGGTCGGGGTCGAACGCGAAGTGCACGGGACTGTCTCCTCAGCGGCGGGGAAGGCCGAGCAGCCGTTCGGCTGCGATGTTGCGTTGGATCTCGTTGGTTCCGGCATAGATCGGTCCCGACAGAGCGAACTGCCAGCCCTTCGACCAGTCGGCGTCGCCTTCGAACTCGCCCTCGAGCAGTTCGCGGGCGATGAGGTGGAGCTCGACGTCGAGTTCCGACCACCAGAGCTTGTTGAGCGACGACTCGGCCCCGACAGCTGCGCCGCCGACGATGCCCGTCACGGTCTCCAACGTCGAGAGCTCGTAGGCCTCGGTGGAGATCCAGGCCTCGACCAGACGGTCGGCGAGGTCGGGCCGGTCCCGGGATCGCGCGAGGTCGAGTAGTCGGACCATCGTCGCTCGGAAGCGTCCGGGCGATCGCAGCGTGAGGCCTCGCTCTGAACCCGTGGTGGCCATCGCCACCGACCATCCTTCGCCCGGTGTGCCGAGGACCACGCCTCCCGGTATGGCCTCGTCCGAGACGAATGCGTCGTCGAAGAAGACCTCCGCGAACCCTTCGTCGCCGTCGAGGCGTCCGAATCCGCGCACAGTGATCCCCGGGAGGTCGAGCGGCACCATCAGGTAGCTGAGGCCGCGATGGCGTTCGCTCTCCTCGTCGCTGCGGAACAGCCCGAAGAGGTGGGTGCAGAAGGCGCCCCTCGTGGTCCAGGTCTTCTGTCCGTCGAGTCGCCAGCCGCCGTCGACACGGCGGGCCCGGCTGCGGATGGCTGCCAGATCGCTGCCAGCCCCGGGCTCTGACCATCCTTGGCACCAGAGGTCCTCGGCTGCTGCCATGCGGCGTAGGACGCCTGCCTGTTGCTCGTCCGACCCGAACTCGAAGAGGGTCGGGGCGAGGAGGAAGATCCCGTTCTGCGTGATGCGTGGCGGACCGCCTGCGGCGTAGTACTCGTCCTCGAAGATCAGCCACTCCCACAGCGAGGCATCCCGTCCTCCGAAGCGAGCGGGCCACGACACGGCTGCGTAGCGCGCATCGTGGAGCATGCGCTCCCAGACGAGGTGCTGTGCGAAGCCCTCGCGAGTGTCACCGGACTTCGGCTCGTCGCCGACCATCGCTCGCCATCGAGGCAGCGCTTCGTGGAGCCACTCGCGAACGTCGTGCCGGAAGCGTTGCTCGGAGTCGGACCAGGCCAGGTCCATGCTGCTCATCGGCTCAGGATCACGGAGGAACCGTGACCGAAGAGACCCTGGTTCGCGGTGATGCCGACGCGAGGGTCGCTCGCTTGGCGGACCCGGCATCGGCCGCGCAACTGGTCTGCGATCTCGCACACCTGCGCCAACGCCTGCGCGGGGATCGCCTCGCCGAAGGAGGCCAGGCCGCCGGAGCTGTTGACCGGGATCCGGCCGCCCAGCTCGGTGGCACCGGAGCGGAGCAACTCTTCGGCGCCGCCCGGCTCGCACAGACCGAGGTTCTCGTACCAGTCGAGCTCCAGCGCGGTCGAGAGGTCGTAGACCTCCGCGACCGAGACGTCCTCGGGTCCGAGCCCTGCCTCCTCGTATGCCGCGGCTGCGATCGAGTCTCGGAACCCCGTGGCGGGTGGGGCTGTCGAGTTCCAGGCGTCGGTCGCGAAGTCGGGCATCTCGAGGAGATCGTTCGGATAGGTCGGCGTCACGGTCGAGACCGCGCGCACCCGCACGGTGGCATCGAGACCGAACCGCTTGGCGGCATCCGTCGAGGCGAGGACGACGGCGGCTCCACCGTCGCTGGTTGCGCAGATGTCGAGCAGGTGGAGCGGGTCGGAGACGATCGGAGATGCCAACACCTCCTCCGGTTCGACCGCCTTCCGGTACCGGGCCATCGGGTTGTGCGCGCCAGCTCGGGAGTTCTTGGCCTTGATGCGGGCGAAGTCCCGTCGGGTCGCGCCGCTGGTCGCCATGCGTCGGCGGGCGTAGAGCCCGAAGTAGGCGGGGTTGGTCATGCCCATCAACCGGAAGCGCAACCAGTCCGGGTCATCGGGCCGATCGCCGCCCACCGGCGCGAAGAACCCCTTGGGCGTGGTGTCGGCCCCGACGACCAAGGCGACGTCTGCCAGACCGGCCATGATGCGAGCCCGTGCCGTGTCCAGTGCGTGGGCCCCGGAGGCACACGCGGCGTAGCACGATGCGACGCGCGCTCCCGACCAACCCAAGGCCCGGGCCATGGTCGCGCCGGCCACGAAGCCCGGATAGCCGTTGCGGATCGTGTCGGCGCCGACGAGCAGGTCGACCTGTGACCAGTCGAGACCGGCGTCGTCGAGCGCGGCTCGTGCGGCGATCACGCCATAGCTGGTGAAGTCGTGTCCCCACTTCCCCCATGGATGCATGCCGGTTCCGGCCACGACGACGTTGCTCATCGAGCGTTCTCCTCGCTGCGGGCCCAGCGCCACATCCGATGGGCGACCCCATCCTCGACGAACAGCGTCTCGATCACGAGGTGCACGGCGTCGCCGACGGACACATCGTCGACGGTCGTCCCCTCGGCCATCTGCCCGAGGACGGTGATGCCTTCGGGGAGTTCGACCGCTGCGAGGACGAACGGCTCGTACGGGTCGACGGGAGCGACGTATGGCGGTGGTGGTTGGTAGCGGGCGTCGGTGTAGGACCAGATCGTCCCCTGGGCCGAGAGCACGGTTCGTTCGTCAGCGATCGCCGCGCAACGGGGGTCGGGGCACCAGGTGCCCTGCGGCGGGAACCGGAGCGTCGCGCACTGCGGGCACCGGTCGGCGACGAGCGCTGGCGGGTCTTCCTCGAACCAGCCGTCCACGGCGGGTCGGGTGTCGAGCACTCGGCTCTCGGGCGTGTTCACGAGGTCAGACTCCGTAGTCGTTCGAGGGTCATCTCGGCGTCGGCGACGATCTGAGCGACGAGGTCGGCCACTGTGGGGAGGTCGTCGATCAGGCCGACGGTCTGGCCGGTGGGCAAGACCCCGCCCTCGATGTCGCCGTCGACCATCGTCGAGCGCACCATCATCGGTGCGTTGGCGGCGAGAAGGACTTCGGACCAAGGCCGACCCCCGTCCCGTCGCATCGCTCGGGCGGTGCGAACGAGGTCAGCCGGTCCGATGCCCATCCTCCGTGAGAACGAGAACGCTGCGACGGCAGCGCGAGGCAGGCGCTCCACGAGTGAGGAGCCGTCGAGGCGATCGACGAGCTCCGTCCGGAGGACTCTTTGGGGGGCACCGTCGATGGCCGAACTGACCACCGTGTCGGTCACGCCGGCGGTCAGGTAGCGGGCCTTGATCGCGTCGGGAACACCGCTGTCGGCGGTGAGGAGGAATCGCGTACCCATCGCGATCCCATCAGCGCCCCAGGCGAGCGAGGCGACGAGGCCGGCGCCGTCGCGGAATCCGCCAGCGGCGATGACGGGGATGTGGGTGCCGACGGCATCGACGACCTGTGGGATGAGAAGGCTGGTGGGAACAGAGCCGGTGTGCCCACCGCCCTCGCCGCCCTGTGCGATGACCGCGCTGGCACCGGCGTCGAGCATCTTCTCGGCGTGGCGGCGCGCTCCGACGGTCGGTACGACCACCACACCGGCATCCCGAAGGCGGCGGATCGCCGCGGCGGGTGGAGCTCCGGCGAAGCTGAGGACCGACACGCCCTCGTCGATGCAGAGTCCGAGACGGTGATCGAGGTCGGGCACGTCACCCCGGAGGTTCACGCCGAAGGGTTCGCCCGTCGCTCCGCGCACCTCGCGGATGCCCGACCGGAGTTCGTCGAAGGTGAGCGTCGCCCCGGCGATGATGCCGAGCGCGCCTGCCCGACATGTGGCAGCGGTCATCGTCGGGGTCGAGACCCATCCCATCCCGGTCTGTACGACCGGCTGACGGCAACCGACCAGGTCGGTGAACCGTGTCGCGATCACGCCGCGACTTCCTGGTACCGGACGCCGTCGGGATCGATGGCTCCATCGAGCAGCTCCATCTCCTCTGGCGTCGGGATCCGGGTCTCCTCGACGCCGTCCACGTGCAGATCGAAGCCGGTCGCACCCCTGACCTCCTCGATCGAGATGTCGGGATGCAGTGATCGCACCCGCATGGACCCATCGACCGTGGCGAAGTCGAACACGCACAGATCGGTGACCACGGCACGAAGATCGTGGTATCGGGCGACGGTCCCGAGCGCCGAGGCGCGGTCCGTCCCGATCCCACAGACGGTGTCGACAGCTTCGACGAAGACCCGCGTCGAGTGGCGGGGGACCCAGTAGCTCGTCGTGTCGTTGATCGTGTTACCAGGACTCCCGCGGTAGCCGAGGAGCTGGATCGAGGGTCGTGACGGGTCGCCGATCGCTGCGAGATTCTGGTTCCCGTACCGATCGATCTGGCTCGCCCCCATGATCACGTGACGCCGTCCCGACCACACCCAGTCGAACATCGACCGGTACGGGTTCCAGTACTCGGTCGCCCGCTCTGGGTCGTGGTCGGCGAAGGGCGACACGCCGGTGACGAGGCGCGCCGCCCCGTCCGTGCAGCACAGGTCCGGCTCGGTCGTGGCACGCGCCAGTCGCGTGCCGATCGTGGGCATCACCCCGATCGGGTTGGCGAGGATCTCTCCATCGCCGAGGAAGCAGTCGGCCAAGGCCGCCGCACAGATGTCGGCGAGACGTGGTTCGGTCACCGGTCACCCTCCAGGGCTTCGACGTTTCGTGCGTAG
>JBFIHN010000136.1:0-8355 GCA_041601775.1 Acidimicrobiales bacterium | reverse complement strand
GGTCGGTTCGGTGCCGCCACGGCCGTAGCAGACCGGTCCGGGAGTGGAGCCGGCCGAGCTCGGCCCGACACGCAGCGCGCCGCCCGTGTCGACCCACGCGATCGACCCGCCACCGGCGCCGACCTCGGCCATGTCGACCACGGGGGTCTTCACCGGGAAGCCGGTTCCCGAACGGGTCGAGCCGAAGCTGCCCTTGCCGCCGACGTGGAAGTCGTGGGTGATGTCGGGCTTGCCGTCGCGGACCACGCCGGCCTTGGCGGTCGTGCCGCCCATGTCGAAGGAGATCACCTCGCTCTCGCCGAGGAGGCTGCCCACGTAGCCGGCCGCGATCACGCCGGCGGCGCCACCCGACTCGACGGTGTAGACGGGGCGCTGGGCTGCGAGCTCGGCCCGGAGCACGCCGCCGCTCGACTCCATGATCTCGACCGGGCAGGAGATGCCCAGCTCGTGGATCCGGGCCTCGAGGCCCCGGAGGTAGTCGGCCATGATCGGGCCGACGTAGGCCGAGATGACGGTGGTCATGGCCCGGTCGTACTCGCGGGCTTCGGGCCACACGTCGGACGACACCGCCATGTACACGTGGGGCAGGGCCGCACGAAGGGCGGCAGCGACCCGCTGCTCGTGGGTCGGATCGCGATGACTGTTGATGAGGCAGACCGCCAGGCTGACGGGATCGGCCGCGGCGACCTCGGCGACGAGGGCCGCGATCTGGTCGTCGTCGGGGGCCTCGATGACCGCTCCGGTCCCCGAGATGCGCTCGGCGATCTCGAAGGTGAGACCGGGCGGGACCGGGGGGGTGGCGGTGCGGAAGAGCAGGTCGTACCGATCGCCCTCGACCCGGGCCTCGCGGCCCAGGCGCAGCATCGAGCCGAACCCGGCGGTGGTCACGAAGGCCACCGGTGGCCCCTTGCGTTCGAGGATGACGTTGGTCGCCAACGTCGTCCCGTGCACGAGGCGGGTGATCGATGTCGGGTCGGTTCCCGTCTCGGCGAGGACCTCGGTGATCCCCCGGCAGCTTCCGTCGCGCGGATCGGCGGGGGTGGTCAGGACCTTGCGGGTGTGCACACGCCCGTCGGCGTCGCTCAACACGATGTCGGTGAACGTGCCACCGACGTCGACGCCGAGGAAGGGGGTCGACGTGGTCATCGGGCGACCTCCGCTGCTCGTGCGGCGGCCAGCTCGGCGCGCCGCTCCTCGGTCGCAGCCGTGTCGACCGCGCCGTCGGTGATGACGACGCCGTAGACGTCGTTGGCGGCCTCGGGGGAGACCGAGTTGTCGGCCACGTCGTCGAGCACCGCTCGGGGATCTCGTTCGAGCGGGGAACCATGGCCGCCACCGCCCGAGGTGGAGAAGATGAGCTTCTCGCCCGCTTTCACCAAGATGCCGCTCTGCTTGGGCTTGTGCATCTCGATGGTGCCGTCGTGGTGTTCGACGGCGGAGAAGCCGCCGACGCCCGACAGGCCGCCGTCGACACCGGGCGGCGGCAGGATCATGCGGTCCCCGCGCACGGTCACCTCGACGTCCTCGAAGGGTTCGAGGATCATCTGCGACCCGAGACCGCCGCGGTACTTGCCGGGGCCGCCGGAGTCGGTGCGAACCGAGACCTCGTGGACGACCAGGGGGTACTGGGCCTCGAGCGGTTCGATCTGCGGGATGGTCGAGCGCCCACCGAGGAAGAACGCGCCGGTGGCGTCGGGGCCGTCGGAACTGGCGCGGGCGCCGATGCCGCCGAACTCGTAGAGCATGGTGAGCCAGCGGTTCTCGGCCCCGGCCGGGGTGGCCATGGCGAAGACGTGGACGGTGCCGCTGGAGGCGACGGACCGTTCGGGGCGGGCCGCCGACAGCGCCGCCAGGATGGCTTCGACCGCTGCGAACACGGTCACCACCCGGCCACCGCACGCGGCGGGGGAGGTGGGATGCACGATCGAACCGTGACGCAGCTTCACCTCGAGGGGCCGGAAGCAGCCGTCGTTCATCGGGATGGTGGGGTCGATGTAGCACCGGACCGCGTAGAGGACGCCCGAGAGGGTCTGCGAGTAGCTGGAGTTGATCGCCCCACGCGACTGATCGTCGGTCGCGGTGAGGTCGACGGTGATCGAGCCGTCGTCGATGGTGGCGGTGGCCCGCACCGTGAAGGTCCGGCCTTCTTCGACGCCGTCGCTCTCGATGGTGAACTCGCCGCTGTAGTCGCCGTCGGGAAGGCTGCGGAGTTCTTCTCGCATCCGGGTCTCGGCGTAGGCCAGCTGCGACTCGACCAGGTGGTCGACCCGGTCGGCACCGTGGGTCTCGATGAGCTCGTCCAGACGCTTCGCCGCGACGTTCACGCCGGAGACGAGCGCGCTGATGTCGCCCATGACCTGGTCCGGCGCCCGGCTGTTGCGGCGGAGCATGGCCGCGATGTCGGTGACCAGTGCACCGCCGGCGTAGAGCCGCACCGGGGGAACGACCATCCCCTCGCCGAAGGTGTCGGTGGCGAGCGCCGCCAGCCCTGCGGCGGCCACGCCGCCGAGGTCGGCGACGTGGATGAGGGTGCCGACGAAGAACGCGGGACGGTCGTTGGCGAAGACGGGCCGGAGCACGACGAGGTCGTTGGCGTGGATGCCGCCGCGGAACGGGTCGTTCATCACGAACACATCGCCAGGGACCATGTCGTCGATGTCGACGTCCTCGAGGAGCGAGGGGAGACAGGACCGCAGGCTCGATCCGTGCATCAAGCTCGTCGCCATCGACTGGGCCACCAACTGGCCCGACGCATCCAGGATCGCCGCGCAGGCGTCGGCCCCTTCCTGGATGAAGGTGGAGTGGGACGAACGCACCACCACCACGGAGGCCTCTTCCACCGCGACCGCGAGGGCGTTGCCCACCACCTCGCTGGTGATCAGGTCGTCGAGGACCTGGGCGGTCTCGGTCATGTCCTGGTTCCGTTCTGCTCGAGAGTTCGGTCGGTCCTGTATCGGGACCTCCCCCGCACGCTGCGGGTCATCGTCCCCCGACGACCCGAAAGATTGCAATATTGCAATTGGTGTTGCAATAATGAAGGGACCATAACCACAGCGAGGAAACCCGTCAACCGATGTCGTGCGGGTTTCCCACGAAGGGGCATGCGATGGCGACCACGCGAACATCTCCTCCCACGCAGCGCATCGTGTCCGTGCTCGAGTTGTTGGCGGCCCGACCGTCGGAGCACCTGACGCTCACCGCCATCTCCCGCTCGGCCGAGATCAGCCCCGCCACCTGCCTGGGGATCCTCAACGAGCTGACCCGAGCCGGGTACACCGTCCGGTACGAGGACTCGTCCTACGGGTTGGGCGGCGCCCTCATCTCGCTCGGCTCCGCCGCACGTGATGCTCGCCCCGAGTCGCACCTGGCCCATCAGCAGTTGGTCGAACTCCACCGCGACCTGTCGTTGGTCTGCACCTCGTCGGCCGTCGTCGGCGACGAGATCATGGTCCTCGACGTGGTCGGCGAACGGACGGAGAACGTCCCGGCGGTCATGGCCGGGATGGCCTTCCCCTTCGTCGCTCCCGTCGGTCTGATGTTCGTGGCCTGGAACAGCGACGACGATGTCGAGGCCTGGTTGCGTCGGTCGCCGGTCGAGATCGACCCGTCGAAGCTGGCCGGCCTGGGAGCGGTGGTGGTGGAGGCCCGCCGGCGGGGCTTTCTCGTCGAACGGTTGACCAACGCCGAGTCCAGCATCCACGAGTACCTGCGGCCGATCAGTCGGGGACCGACCCCGTCGGCCCGCAATGCGCTGTCGCTGGCCCTGTCGATCTTCGTGGACCGCGACTATGCGCCGGGAGAACTGGCCGAGGCGGGCAGTGGGTCGGTCAGCGTGGTGGCCGCGCCCTGCTTCAACGCCGAGGGTGAACCCGAGGTGTTCCTGGCCGCGTACCTGATGCGCGAAGCGGTTCCGGCCGCCGAGGTCGAGCGGATCGCGGCTCGCCTGACGGTGGCTGCCGCGGCGGTCACCGGCGGCCTCGGCGGCCACAACCCCTGGGTCGACGCGGTCGAGACCGCTTGACCGACGACCGAGACGCGGTCAATAGTGACCCGGTCAGTGGTGAGTCAAACGTTCGATTGAGCAAGGAGGGGAGACTACGGTGAGCCCAGCAGAGAGCGTCGACCCCCGAGACGTGCGGTTCAACCCGTTCGATCCGGCCGATGTCCACGAGATGTGGGACCGCACCCGATGGCTGCGGGAGCACCGGCCGGTCTCCCGGCCGGCCGACGGCATGGTCTACGTCGCCCGCCACGGTGACGCCCGGGCGACCATGAAGGACCGAGACCGATTCATCAGCGGCCGCGGGTTCCGGGCCGAGGGTGTCATCGTGCCCGACGAGGAGAAGATGATCGGCGAGATGGACCCGCCGCAGCATCCCCGGATCCGCCGACTCGCCGTCTCCGCGCTCGGGCCCGCTGCGGTGGCCGCCGAGGCAGCGTTCACTCGTCGTGCCGCCGACGAGTTGCTCGGTCGCCTTCCGGTGGGTGAACCGGTCGACCTGGTGACCCGGTTCGACACCCCGCTCTCCAACGCCGTCCCCGTGCATCTGATCGGTGCTCCGCTCTCGGACGCCGACCAGATCGAGCGTTGGGGCCTCGAACTCATGCACAGCGAGTACCCGCTCTACAACCGCTCGGCACGAGGAGAGGGCATCGGCGCCGGCTTCCCCGAGTTCTCCGGCTACATCGACGAGATGGTGCGCGAACGCCGGGCGATGGCGTCGCCGCCCGACGACCTGATCACCCGCCTGATCGACGCTGCGCCCGACGGCGAACCGCTGTCGGACACCCAGATCCGCACCGTGATCGCCAACATGTTGCTGGGCGGGGTGTCGACCACCACCAACCTGTTGGGCAACCTGCTGTACGTCTTGTTGACCGACCGCGACCTCTGGCAACGGATCCACGGCGACCGTGCGCTCATCCCTGCGCTGGTCGAGGAATCGCTGCGCCACACCCCACCGATCCCCGTGGTGATGCGCAATGCCGCGTTCGACACCGAGATCGCCGGAGTCGAGGTCCGCGAAGGTGAGCGGGTCGTCATCGGCGTCGCGTCGGCGAACCGTGACGGTGCCGTCTACGCCGACCCCGACACGTTCTCGATCGACCGCGACCCCGCAGAGCCCGAGCACCTGGCCTTCACCGCCGGCCCACACGTGTGCCTCGGTGCCGGACTCGCTCGTCTCGAGGCGGCCATCGCGGTGGAAGCGTTCGTGGATGCGTTCGAACCGGGCACCGTCGCGCTCGTTCCCGACTACCAGTTCACGACCGGACCCATCTACATGGAGTACGGCCCGACCAGCCTCGATGTCGTGGTGGCCTCGTGAGCCCGGCTGCGGCGGCCGACCTCGCGGTCCTGGTGACCGACGAGGCGTGGGCGGCGTTCTCCGGCGTGCTCCGGCCTGCGGCGCCGCAGGCACAGTGGTGGCTCCTGGCTCGCGACGGTTCGGTCACCGCCGCCGACGCCCCGGGGAGCCCGATGCCCCTGGCCGACCTCGACGGGGTCACGGTCACCTGGCTCTCCAACGACCTCTTCTACAGCCCGTCGTTCGGGCCCATGGCCGACTACCTGAAGGTCGCCCCGCTCGACTGGGTGCACTGCGGAGCATCGGGTACCGACGTCCCGTTGTTCCAGGCGATCATCCAACGAGGTGTGCGGTTCTCCACGTCGCACGTCACGGCCATCCCCATCGCCGAGTACGTGATCGGCTCGGTGCTCCGCCACTACCAACAGCCCCACCTCTGGGCCGCGGCCGCAGCTGCAGGCGAATGGAAGCACCACGACTTCCGCGAGGTCTTCGGCACCACCTGGCTGGTCTACGGGCTGGGATCCATCGGCGCCGCGGTCTCGGTCCGGGCTCGGGCCATGGGCGCGAGCGTCATCGGTGTGCGCCGCACCCCTCACGGTGCCGAGCCCGTCGACGAGATGCTCGCACCCGCACAGGTGCCCGACCACCTCTCCCGGGCCGACGTCGTGGTGTTGTCGGCCCCGGCCGGTCCGGAGACGGCGCACCTGGTCGACGACGAGTTCCTGGCGGCCATGGCCCCGGACTCGGTGTTGGTCAACGTCGCCCGCGGCGCCCTGGTCGACGAGGTCGCACTGGAAGCCGCCCTCGACGCCGGCCGCCCGGCGCACGCCATCGTCGACGTCGCCGCAACCGAACCACCGCCCGCCGACAGCTTCTTGTGGAACCACCCGAAGGTCACGCTCACGCCCCACGCGTCGGCCGGCGGCACCGGCCGCTACCTGCGCTCGGCCCAGCTCTTCGCCTCGAACCTGGTCAAGTACCAAGACGGCGACACCGTCGACCACGAGGTCGAGCCGTGACCGGCGCCCTCACCGGACTGCAGGTCCTCGACCTGTCGAACCTGTTGGCCGCCCCGCAGGTGGCCGCCCTCCTCGCCGACCTCGGTGCCGACGTCGTCAAGGTCGAGCCGCCCTCCGGCGACCCGTTGGCGATGCTGGGCGCCCAGCGCAACGGGCGGTCGATGCCCTACGTGCTGGCCAACCGTGGAAAGCGTCGGGTCGAACTCGACCACGGCAGCGCGGACGGCCGCGCGCTGTTGCACCGCCTGTCCGCGCACGCCGACGTGGTGGTGGCCAACCAGCCCATCCACCTGCTCGAGCGATGGGGGGTGAGCCCCGACCAGATCGCGGCGCGGAACCCACGGGCCGTGGTCGTCACCGTCTCCTGCTACGGCACCGACGGCCCGCTCGGCGACCGCGGCGGCAACGGGTCGATGGCCGAAGCCTTTGCCGGCCTGACCCATCTGACCGGCGACGCCGACGGCCCACCGATGCTGCCGTCGGTGGCCCTGGGGGACTCGCTGGTCGCGCTCGCAGGGGCGTTCGCCGCCGTGGCGGCGTGTTGGCATCGCGATGTCGCGGGCGGAACGGGCCAACACGTCGACGTCTCGATGTTCGAGCCGATCATCGCGTTGTTGGGCCCGGCCGTGGCCGCATGGGCGCCGGACGACGACGCCCCGACCCGTACCGGGAGTCGGGTGCCCGGCGGCGTGCCCCGGAACGTCTACCAGGGCGCCGACGGCCGCTTCCTGGTGTTGTCCGGCACCACCGATGCCCAGGTGGCACGGGTGCTCGAGGTCATCGGCCGCACCAGCGCCGACGACCACGCGGCCTACGGGCGTTCCGCAGACCGTCTCGCCCGAGCCGACGAACTCGACGATCTGGTGGCCGACTGGATCGCCACCGTGTCCCGCGACGCCGCCATCGACGCCTTCGAGAACGCCAGGGTGCCCGTCGCGCCCGTGCACGACCTGGCCGAGCTCGCTGCCCATCCGCAGGTGACGGCCCGCGGGTCGGTCACCAGCGTCGCCGATCCGGTCGCCGGGCCGGTCACCCTGCCCGGCCATCCCGCGCGCTTCTCGGCCACGCCCGCCGTGGTGTCGCCGGCCCCGGTCGACCCCACACCCGGCGACGACGTCGCCGCACAGTGGGCGGCGACCGTGACCGGTCGCACCCCGTGGACCGAGCGCGCCACGCCAACCGGCGCCCGGCGCGCCGCTGACCTCCGAGGTGACGTCTGATGGGAACCGTCGACTACTGGTGCAACGGGTTCACCCTCGACCGGGTGCCCCGCTGGCGAGCCGC
This sequence comes from Acidimicrobiales bacterium, assembly GCA_041601775.1. GTDB lineage: Bacteria > Actinomycetota > Acidimicrobiia > Acidimicrobiales > Salinilacustritrichaceae > Salinilacustrithrix. The sequence goes on along the minus strand of JBFIHN010000136.1, from coordinate 743 downwards.
GATCGACGATCAGGGGTTGTCGATCAAGGTCCGTTCGACGCCCGACGACGCGTTCTGCGACCCCGACGACATGGTCGCTCGCATGGACGAGTTGGGCATCGACACGTTGGTCCTGCCGGTGACCGACCCCCACGACACCGGCGATCCGCACGACTTCTCCCTGGTGGCCGCGCTCGGCCCCGACGAGGCGCGAGCGTTGGCCGCGGCGCACCCGGGTCGGTTCGTCGGGTCGTGGTCCTACGATCCGCGCAGCGGCCAGGCCGGGTTGCGCCGGGCCGCCGAAGCCCTCGACTGGCCCTGGGTGGTGGCGCTGCACCTCCACACCCACAGCTTCGACCGTGCCTTCGACCACGCCGAGCACTACGCCTTCTATGCCTTGGCCGGTGAACGGGGACTGCCGGTCATCATGCAGGCCGGAACGTCCGGCGGGCTCATGGCCAGCGCGTGTGGGCAACCGATCGGCATCGACCGTCCGGCCCTGTACTTCCCCGACGTCGACTTCGTGTTGTCCCACACGGGTTGGCCCTGGGTCGCCGAGGCGGTGGCCATGGCCATCAAGCACCCCAACGTGTACCTGGGCACCGCGGTGTACCCGCAGCGCCACTGGGACCCTGCCGTCCACCGGTTCCTGCGGGGCCCCGGGCGGACCAAGACCCTCTACGCCACGGGCTTCCCGGCCACGGGGCATCGCCACACCCTCGGCCAACTGGCCGAACTCGACCTGCCTCCCGAGACCATCGAGG
>JBFIHN010000135.1:0-8372 GCA_041601775.1 Acidimicrobiales bacterium | reverse complement strand
TCGAGATCGAGCCAGTGGTCCACCTCGACGATGGGTACGACGAGGGCATGGCCGTGCTGGAGCGGGTTGATCGACAAGAACGCCACGCACCGGTCGTCGCGCCACACGAAACGTCCGGGGAACTCGCCGTCGATGATCTTGGTGAAGACGGTCGCCATGGCCGCCAGTGTGACACTCTCGTTCCATGGTCGAAGCTGGTGGAGACGTGACCGACCCCTCGGGTGGGGTGACGGCCGTGGACGAGGACCGGATCGTCACGATCCCGAACGCCGTGACGCTGGTGCGGTTGCTCCTGCTGCCGGTGTTCGTGTATCTCCTCTTCGGCCGCGACGACCGTCTCGCCGCCGGCTGGCTGCTCGTCGGCATCGGTGCCACCGACTGGGTCGACGGCTACCTGGCTCGACGACTCCAGCAGGTCTCCAACGTCGGCAAGATCCTCGATCCGGTCGCCGACCGTCTCCTGTTCTTCGTGGGTGCCGGCGCGATCCTGATCGACGGATCGGTTCCGGTCTGGATCGCCGTGTTGGTGCTGGTGCGCGAGGTCGCCATCGCCGTCGCCACGCTCGCCCTCGCCGCCGCCGGGGCCCGGCGCATCGACGTCACGTGGATCGGCAAGGTCGCGACGTTCCTGCTCATGGGGGTGTTCCCCGGCTTCTTGTTGAGCAACAGCGACACGACGCTGGCCGACGTGTACGGCGCCATGGCGTGGGGGGCCGCCATCCCGGGCCTGGTCTTGAGCTACTACGCGCTCGCGATGTACGTCCCGCTGGGCCGCCAGGCCCTGGCCGAGGGCCGTGCCGACCGGGCTCTCGCCGCCGAGACCTCACGGTCAACCGACGGTTGAGGGTGTTTCGGGTAGCCTCCGCGCAATGAACGTGCCCGATGATCTCCGGTACTCGTCCGACCACGAATGGCTCCGGGCCGACGGTGCGGTGGTCCGTGTCGGCATCACCGACTATGCCCAGGATGCGCTGGGTGACGTGGTGTTCGTCGAGCTCCCCGACGTGGGGAAGGCCGTGAAGGCCGGCGAGGCGGTCGCCGAGGTCGAGTCGACCAAGTCGGTCTCCGACATCTACGCCCCGGTGAGCGGCACCATCACCCAGGTGAACGCCGACCTCGCCGATGCGCCCGAACGTCTGAACGAAGACCCCTACGGTGACGGCTGGATCTTCGCCGTCGAGCCCGACGGAGGAGACGAGCCCGGTCTCCTCGACGCCGCCGGCTACCGGGCACTGATCGACGGCTGAGGTCTGGTGGCGGACAACGTCTTCTGCAATCGCTGCGGGCACGCGAACCCGCTGGGCGCGAACTTCTGTTCGTCGTGCGGCGGCGCGCTCGAACACCAATCCGGTGACGACAGCACGATCACGTTCGACCCCGACCACACCAACGAACCCGACGATTCGGGCATCGACCTCCACGAGATCCCCGCCGGTGTCGGCGCGCTGATCGTGCGGCGGGGGCGCAACGCCGGGAGCCGCTACGTGCTCGACGGCGACGTCACGACCGCAGGCCGTCACCCGGACAGCGACATCTTCCTCGACGACGTCACCGTCTCACGCCGTCACGTCGAGATCCATCGATCCGGAAGCGACTACACCATGCGCGATTCCGGCTCGCTCAACGGCACCTACGTGAACCGCAACCGCGTCGACGAAGCCCCGCTCCGTGACGGCGACGAAGTCCAGATCGGGTCGTTCAAGCTCGTGTTCGTCCACGGCGACGGCTGAGCCGCCATGACCGAACGTGCCCACCTGTCCATCGGTGAGGTCCTCTCGCTGGTGCAGGAGGACTTCCCCGACGTCACGATCTCGAAGATCCGCTTTCTCGAATCGCAGGGGCTCCTCGACCCGGAACGCACGCCGTCGGGCTACCGCAAGTTCTACGACTCCGACATCGAGCGGTTGCAGTGGATCCTGCTGCAACAGCGCGACAACTTCCTGCCGCTCAAGGTGATCCGCGAGCGCCTCGACGAGTGGGACGCGACCGGCCAGCACCCCGAGGGGGGTCGCCAGGCCGTCGATGCCGTCGACGTGTCCTCGCCGCCGGCCGCATCCCCGGACGCGGACGTGTCGCCCGAGGACCGTCCGGAGGAACGTCGGGGCGACGAGGCCAGGACGACCGAGCCAGACGACGCCCGTCATGCGGCCGCGACGTTGGCGGCCGCGTCGGCCATGGAGGTCATCACCCCCGAACCGCCACCGGTTGCCGTGCCGGTCACGCGACCGGTGCCGTCCCCGGAGCCCGCCCCGGAACCGGAGGAGGCACTGCGGGTCGGACCCACGTCCACCTCGCTCACCGCCGACGAACTCGCCGCCCAGGCCGAGGTCCCGGTCGCGATCATCCACGAACTCGAGAGCTTCGCGTTGATCGAGTCCCGACGGATCGGTGCCGACTCGTACTTCGAGCCCTCGGCCCGGTCGGTCGTCGATGCCTGCCGCAGTTTCCTCGACCACGGCATCGAGGTCCGGCACCTGCGCATGTACAAGATCGCGGCCGAACGGGAGGCCGGGGTGTTCGAGCAGCTGGTCATGCCCCTGCTCAAACAACGCAATCCGGCAGCACGGGCGCAGGCGGTCGAAACGGTCACCGAGCTGACCGGCGCCGGCGAGGCCCTCCACGCCTCGCTGCTGCGCAAGGCGCTCAGCGACACACTGCCCTGACCACATCGCGGGGACGAGGCCGGCGGACCGGCGGTAGGGTGGCCGTGATGACCGTGGAGATGGAGCTTGTCGGAGTGCGCGTCGACATGCCCTCGAACACCCCCGTGCTGCTCCTGCGGGAGCAAGAGGGTGAACGTCGGCTGCTGGCGATCATGATCGGTGGACCCGAGGCCCAAGCCATCGCCTTCGCGCTCGACGGCGTGGAGACCCGGCGGCCGATGACCCACGACCTGATCACCACGCTCGTCGACGAACTCGGCGCCCACATCGAACGCATCGTGATCTCGGCACTGCGCGACGACATCTTCTATGCCGACCTGGTCCTGCGGGCCGATGACGACACCCATGTGGTGTCGGCCCGTCCCAGCGATGCCATGGCGATCGCCGTGCGGGTCGGGACCCCGGTGTACGCCGAGGAGGCCGTCCTGGCCGAGGTGGGCTACGTCGAGGAGGAGGTCGACGACGACGACGACGTCGACGCCGACGAGGTCGTGGAGGAGTTCCGCGAGTTCATCGATCAGGTGAACCCGGAAGACTTCGCCTCGTAGGCACCGTCCGTGGCTCGAATCGTCCCCGGTCTCGAGTCGAGACGGCCGTCCTTCGACGAGCACACCAACCGGATCCGCCGGGGACTGCTGCTCCTCGTCGGGATCACCGCCGTCGGCTGGGTCGGGTATCTGCTGCTCGGATTGAGTCCCCTCGACTCGCTGTACCAGACCGTCATCACCATCTCGACCGTGGGTTACCGCGAGGTGGGCACCGAGGCAGGATCGGCGCCCTACCGTCTGTTCACGATCTCCGTCATCCTCGGCGGCGTCGGCACGGCGTTCTACACGCTCGGTGTGCTGCTCGAGACGCTGATCGAGGGACGGCTCACCGATCAACTCTGGAGACGACGCATGGAACGCACCATCGCCGGGATGTCCGACCACGTGATCGTCTGCGGGTGGGGGAGGGTCGGACGCACGATCGCCCGTGACATCGCCGCCGCGGGACGCGACGTCGTGGTCATCGACATCGACGGTGACCGCCTCCTCGATCTCGACCTCCCCTTCGTCGAAGGAGACGCAACCGACGACGCCGTGCTGGCGGCCGCGTCGCTCGAGACCGCCGGAGCGCTCGTGGCCGCGCTCGACAGTGACGCCGCGAACCTCTACGTGACGCTGTCCGGCCGCTCGTCGCGATCCGATCTGTTCATCGTCGCCCGCGCTCGGGTCGAGTCGGCGGAACCGAAGCTGGCCCAGGCCGGCGCCAACCGGGTCGTCAACCCGCAGTACATCGGCGGCGAGCGGATCGCCGCCATGATCCTGCAACCGTCGGTCGCCGACTTCCTCGACGTGGTCATGCACGACGGCAGCCTCGAGTTCCGTCTGGCCGAGGTCGCGGTCCCCGAAGGATCCTCGATCGCCGGTCAGAGCCTCCGCGATGCCCATCTGCGCGACCGGACCGGCGCCCTGGTGCTGGCGATGCGCGACGCCAAGGGGAACTTCCGGACGAATCCGCCGCCGGACACGCCGATCCACCCGGGCGAGGTCCTCATCGCCATCGGTACCGCCGGCCAACTCGACGCACTGCGCGACGAGGTCGGCGGCGCGCGGCTGGCCCGTTGACCTCGGCACGCTGACGTCTGCCCATTGACCATCCGGGGGACCGGCCGTACCATTCGTCGCACCACAGGCACGTAATTTCGCCGCTGTCGTGCACAGCGGAGGCGCCGGACGTCCGGCCGGCAGAGGAGCGAAGGTCATGAGTGCAGCATTCGTCGAGGGTTTCTCGGGCAAGAAGGCCGCGGAGGTCGTCGGCATCACGTACCGCCAGCTCGACTACTGGGCCCGCACCGACCTGATCCGTCCGTCGCTGGCCGACGCCGCCGGGTCGGGCAGCCGTCGTCGCTACAGCTACAAGGACCTCCTCGAGTTGAAGGTCATCAAGCGGCTCCTCGACGCCGGGATCAAGCTCGAGTCGATCCGCGATGCGTTCGAGTACCTGCGCGAGCAGCTCGGCGAGGACGTGGCCTCGGCCCATCTGGTGATCTCGGGCACGTCGGCCGTGCTCGTGCGCGAAGGCGAGCTGGTCGACGTCGTCAACCGCTACCAGGGCCAAGGTGTCCTCAACCTCCTCCCGATGGACGGGGTCCTCGAGGAACTCGACGCGGCCGTGGCGCTCTTCGAGCCCGCCGACGACGAGGCGCGCGTCGTCATCGCGGAGCCTGCGGCCGCGGAGCACTGATCGCGCCGCCGGGCGTGCCAAGCTCGGCCCATGAAGCTGTCTCCACTCGACGCCGCACACCGGTCCCTCGGGGCCAAGATGGTCCCCTTCGGTGGCTGGGACATGCCGCTGTCCTATCTCGACGGCACGGTCGCCGAGCACCGCGCCTGTCGGACCGGTGCCGTCGCGTTCGACGTGTCCCATCTGGGCACGGTTCGGGTGAGCGGTCCGGACGCCTTCGAGCAACTGCAGAACACGCTGACCAACGACCTGCGGCGCATCGGCCCGGGTCGGGCGCAGTACACGCACCTGCTCGACGAGGCCGACGCCTCCGTGGTCGACGACATCATCGTCTGGTGGGTCGACGAGGACCGCTTCGACGTCATGCCCAACGCCTCGAACACCGCTGGTGTGGTGGCGGCGATCGGCGGCACCGACGTCACCGCCACCCGCGCGGTGATCGCGATCCAGGGGCCCGACGCCCGTGCGACCTTGGCCACGGTCGACGCCGGCGCCGCGAGCGTCGGCCGCTTCGCCGTCGATCGCTTCACCTGGCAGGGCGAGGAGTGCACGGTGGCCGGCACCGGCTACACCGGGGAGGACGGGGTCGAGTGTGCCGTTCCGTCCGCGGTGGCCGAGTCGTTCTGGGATGCCGTCCTCGCCGCGGGCGCCACGCCTGCCGGGCTGGGGGCGCGCGACACGTTGCGCCTCGAGGCGGGTCTGCCGCTCCACGGCCACGAGCTGGGCCCGGGCATCACCTCGCTGCAGGCGGGGTTGGGGTGGGTCGTGCGCTGGGACACCGACTTCCGTGGCAAGGAGGCGCTGCTGGCCGAGAAGGAGGCCGGTGTTGCCCGCACGCTCCGGGGACTGCGGTGCGAGGGTCGCCGCCCCCCGCGTGACGGCAACCCGGTGCGATTCGACGACGTCGAGGTCGGGGTGGTGACGAGCGGGAACTTCTCCCCGATGCTCGAGACCGGCATCGCGATGGCGTTCCTGCCGCCCGACACCGCCGACGGTGCCGCGGTCGAGATCGACGTCCGCGGGAAGCGGGTCCCGGCCCACGTCGTGTCCATGCCGTTCTGGACGCGGCCCTGAGGCCACGCCCCTCGGTCAGGTGGCGGTGTCGGAGGGCAGGGTCGTCGCCGCGCCGACGTCGTAGATCGAGGTGAACCCTTCGGGCGGTGCGACCTCGACGATGGGCTCGTCACGGTCGTCGAACTCGAGGCGCAGCGCCCGGCTCATGGTGGCGTGCATCTCGTACATGCAGGTGATGTAGGTGAGTTCGAGGATCTCCTCGTCGTCGAGGTGGGCGCGGAGCGCGTCGAACACGCCGTCGGCGACGCGCCCGCCGTCGTAGACGAGACCATCGGTCCAGGCGAGCACGGCGCGTTCGACGGGGGAGAAGCACTCGGCCGTCTGCCAGGCCGGGATGGCGGCGATCTGCTCCTCGCTCAGTCCGACGGCCCGGCACGACTTGCAGTGCTGGGAGAAGACGAACTGGCTGCCGCGGGTCCACCCGGCCCGCGTCTGTCCCAGCTCACGGAGCTTCGGGTCGAGCTTGCGTTTGGGGCTCTGGTACAGGCCGAAGCCCGCGACCGCATGCTCGAACACATCGGGGCTGTTGGCGAAGACCGTCCACCAGTCGCCCGGTGTCCCGGTGGCCGTCCCGGGCTCGGTGACCGGGTCTCGGGTCCCGAAGAGGAGGCCGTAGAACGGCTCGACCTTGTCGTGGGCCTGGGCACGGGGGATCTCACGGAGTCGGGGCATGGGCGCATCCTGCCCCATACAGCGACCGCTCAGGCGAGCTGTCGGGCGATGGTGCCGGCGTCGTAGTACAGCCGTTGGTTGACCAGGTCGGCGCCGTCGAACTCGAACACCGAGGCCATGCGGGCCCGGAACCGGCGTCCGGTGGGTTCCACGCCGTGGAGGTCGCCGAGATGGGTGCCGGTCATCCAGTGCTCCGACACGACCGCGTCGTCGCTGTGGTGGTGGCAGATGAGCTCGAAGTGCTGGTCGGGGAACGACCGACGACGGTCCTCGAGGTAGGCGCGGACGGCGTCGGCGCCGTCGACCACCCGGCCGGAGGCGATCAGTTCGATCCGTGCACGGGTGAACGTGGCGATCACGCCGTCGACGTCACCGTTGTTGTGGGCGTGGAGATGCCGCTGGAGGAGCGCCTCGCGGGCCTCGCGGAGCTTTTCGCTGATGGGGACGACCTCGGCCACAGCCCTGCTCAGTCGAGGAGGTCGGGCTGGTCGGCCACGATCTTGTCGTAGAGCGGCTGGAAGCTGAACCAGCCGGCGAAGTTGGAGCCGACCTGGCTGGCGGCCTGCTTGGCGCCGTCCTCGTCGATCATGACCGGCGTGCCCGCGGCCTCGGCCAGGAGCTGGACCTCGCAGCAGCGTTCCATCGAGATGAACCACCAGGCGGCTTCGTCGACCGAACCGCCGACGGTGAGCAACCCGTGGTTGCGCAGGATGGCCGCCTTGTTGTCGCCCAGGGCGTGGGCGATGCGCTTGCCCTCCTCGACGTCGAGGACGACACCGGTGTAGTCGTCGAAGAGCGCGTGATCCTCGTAGAAGGCGCAGACGTCCTGGGTGATCGGGTCGAGCGTGCGTCCCAGCGTCGACCAGGCCCGGCCGTTCTTGGAATGGGTGTGGGCGGCCGCGACGGCGTCGGGGCGGGCGGCGTGGATCTGGGAGTGGATGGCGAACGCGGCCTGGTTCACCGGCCAGTCGCCTTCGACGACGGCACCGTTGTGGTCGACGAGGATCAGGTCGGAGGCACGGATGAGGTCGAAGCTGAGCCCGAACGGGTTCACCCAGAACAACTCGGGGTGTTCGGGGTCCCGCGCGGTCACGTGGCCGGCCACGCCCTCGTTGAAGCCGAACCGTCCGAAGAGCCGGAACGTGGCCGCCAAGCGCTGCTTGCGGTGGAGCCGCTCGTCCTCGACCGAGTCGAACTCGGGCAGCGTGTGCGGGACGGGGCGGGGTGGGGTGACAGTCACGAACGGCCTCCTCGGCGTGGATGCATCCGGCCTCAGTGTAGGGCGGGGCCGTTGGCGCCGCCGGACGAAGACGCCTCGGCCGGCGGTGACGACGCCGTTGCTCCCCGGAGTCCACCGAAGCCGTTCCACAGGATCGTCGTGAGGTAGTCGGTGACGGCAGCGCGCGACATCGTCCGGTTCCGGATCCACCAGTCGCCGGCGTGGTGCACCATCCCGACGATCCCGAACGCGATCGGCTCGGAGCCGCCGGCATCGAGGTCGTGGGCCCGGAGCTGGTCGCCGATCACGACCGCGACCTGGCGGGCGATCACGTCGGTGAGCGAGCTCACCGGCCGGTCCTCGCGCCGCGTGGACGCACGCGGGCCCTGGTGGAGGAGGAACGTGTAGAGCTCGGGGTCGTCCTCGAGGAACGCGAGATAGCTGTCCACGGTCTGGCGCAGCAGCTCGATCGGCTCGTCCGACTCGAGATTGGGCGTGAGGCGTTCGATCAGGTG
>JBFIHN010000134.1:0-8375 GCA_041601775.1 Acidimicrobiales bacterium | reverse complement strand
TCGTTCACCAGAACGGGGTTTGGGGTGGGGGTTGGTCGGGGTGGGCGAGACGGTGTCAGGCGCAGCCGTCGGGGCCGCAGCTGCCGTCGGCCATGACCGACGTGCGCACGGCCGCTTCGGGGACGTCGGTGTCGCCCTTCTTCACGTACCACTCCCACCGGGTGCCGTCCGGGCCGTCGACCCAGGTCTCGGTCTTCTCGGCGTAGCAGCACACGGTGTCGTCGACGCCCGTGGTCTCGAGTCCCTCGTCGGTGAGCCGAGCCTCGGCGGCGGTGACCTCGCCGGCGGTCTCGGTCTCGACCCCGAGGTGGTTGATGGTGCCGCCGACCGTGTTCTCGAACAGGACGAGCTTCAGCGGCGGATCGGCGATGGCGAAGTTGGCGTACCCGGGCCGGACCTTGACCGGTTCGGTCGCGAACATCTTCGTGTAGAAGGCGATCGACGCATCGAGGTCGGTCACGTCGAGGGCGAGTTGCAGGCGCATGGTTCACTCCATATAGATGACTGTCGAATTGATGACTGTCGATACCGTGACAGATGAATCGATCTCTGTCAATATGTCTTCTGTGGATTGTTGTCCCCCGCTACACGACCCCCTCGACGAGGGCGACGCTGTCGAACTCGCGGGCGCGCTCAAGGCATTGGCCGACCCGGCGAGGCTCCGGTTGCTGAGCATCATCGGTGCGGCCGACGCCGGGTGGGCGTGCGCGTGCGACCTCCACGAGCCGCTCGGCCGGTCGCAGCCCACGGTGAGCCATCACCTGACGACCCTCGTCAAGGCGGGCCTGCTCGAACGCGAGCAGCGCGGCAAGTGGGCCTGGTTCCGCGTGCGCGAGGAACGGCTGTCGGCGGTCCGTGATGCGTTGTCGGTCGTGGACCCCGTGCGGGACTGACCGGACGTTCGTCAGGGTGCGCCGAGGGTCCGGCGGAGTTCGGCCTTCTGCACCTTGCCCATGGCATTGCGGGGGAGCGCGTCGACCACCACGTACCGGCGTGGGTGTTTGAAACGGGCCAGCGACCGGGCACACGCATCGACGAGCGCGGTCTCGTCGGCGGTCCCGACCACCACCGCGACGATCGATTCGCCGAAGTCCGCGTCGGGCACGCCGACGACCGCCGACTCGTCCACGCCCTCGACGCCATCGAGGACCACCTCGACCTCCTTCGGGTAGATGTTCAGGCCACCGGCGATGATCATGTCGCTCTGGCGACCAGCGAGCGTCAGCCGGCCCTCGTCGTCGAGGCGCCCCACGTCGCCGGTGACGAACCAGCCGTCGCTGGTCGTCGACGCGGCGGTCTTCGTCGGCTCGCGCCAGTAGCCGAGGAAGAGGCCATCGGTACGGACCTCGACCAGGTCGGCGTCGCCGATCCGGAGATCGACACCGGGCAGCGGGAAGCCGACCGTGCCGGCGACGCGACGGCCGTCGAGCGGGTTGGAGGTGAGGATCATCGTCTCGGTCATCCCGTAGCGCTCGACGATGCGGTGGCCGGTGCGCTCGGCGAAGGCGTCGTGGCGTTCCGCCAGCAGCGGGGCCGAGCCCGAGGTGAACAGTCGCATCCCGGCGCAGTCCTCGATGGACACCGCCGACTGGTCGAGGAGCCGGTGGTAGTGCGTGGGCACGCCCATCAGGACCGTCGATCGCCGCAGGTCGCGGACGACGGCGTCGGGATCGAAGCGACGGTGGAAGCGCACGGCAGCGCCGGAGAGGAACGCGCAGTGCAGCGCGACGAACAAGCCGTGGACGTGGAACACCGGCAGGACGTGGATCACCACGTCGTCGGGCGTGAAGCCCCAGGCGTCGTGCAGGGCACGGGCGTTCGAGACCAGGTTGTCGCAGGACACCATCGCGCCCTTCGATCGCCCTGTCGTCCCCGACGTGTAGAGCATGGCCGCCCAGTCGCGCCCGGTGCGTGGCGCCACCGCGTCGACCGGGTCGCTCGCGAGGGAAGCGAGCACGTCGTCGTCGACGAACAGGGATGCGTCGGCGTCGTCGACGAACGCCGCCACCTCCGTCGGCGTGTACGCCGTGTTGAGGGGCACGTACACCGCCCCGGTCCGCAGACACGCCAGGTAGAGCGCCACCGCGTCGGGTGACTTGTCGACCTGCACGACGACCCGGTCGCCGACGGTGACGCTGCGCTCGACCAAGCCTCCGGCGAGACAGGCGGACCGGTGGTCGAGGTCGCCGTACGACAGCGTGACGCCGTCGTCGAGGACCAGGCACGGACGGTCGGGATGCGTCGTCGCCGTGGCGAACAGTGCGTCATAGACCGCGGTCATCTCGCCATCTTCCACCAGCGACACCGCATCGCACGACACGGGTGGAACTGCAAGGATGCGAACCATGACGATCGTCCACACCAGCACGTACCCCGACGTCGAGATCCCGGACGTCCCGATCACCGAACTGGTGCTCCGCCGGGCCGAGGAGCTCGCGGATCAGCCGGCGATCAGCGATGTGGGCAGCGGTCGTGGCTACACGTTCGGCGAGCTCTCGCATCTGATCAAGTCCTTCGCCGGCGGTCTCCAGGCCCGGGGGTTCGGTGTCGGCGACACCCTGGCGATCATGGCCCCCAACGTGCCGGAATACGCCGTCGTGTTCCACGGCGTCGCCGTCGCCGGCGGGACCAACACCACGATCAACCCCACGTACACGGCCGACGAGGTCCGACATCAACTCCAGGACTCCGGTGCGACGCTGCTGGTCACGATCGAGATGTTCCTCGAGACGGCGACCGCGGCCATCGAGGGCACGAACGTCACCGAGATCATCACCATGGACGGCGTCGAGGGCACGACGGCGTTGACCTCGCTGTTCGGTGATCCGATCGAACAGGTCCCGGTCGACGTGGCCGACCACGTGGTCGTCCTGCCCTACTCGTCGGGCACGACCGGCCTCCCCAAGGGCGTGATGCTCACCCACCGCAACCTGGTCGCCAACATCGTCCAGTGCGAGCCGATCCTCACCTACGAGGCGGGCGAGATCGCCATCGCTGCGCTGCCCTTCTTCCACATCTACGGCATGCAGGTCCTGATGAACGGCCTGCTGGCCAACGGCGTCCAGGTGCTCTGCATGCCCCGCTTCGACCTGGTCGAGGCGCTCACGACCATCCAGGACAAGAAGGTCACCCGCTTCTTCGCCGTGCCGCCGATGGTCCTCGCGCTGGCCAAGCACCCCATCGTCGACGAGTACGACCTGTCATCGCTCGACATGGTGTTCTCCGGTGCGGCGCCCCTCGGTGCCGAGATCGCCAAGGAGGCGGCGGACCGGATCGACTGCGAGGTCGTCCAGGGCTACGGCATGACCGAGCTGTCGCCGGTGAGCCACGCGACGCCCAAGGGCAACTTCAAGCCGGGATCGTCGGGGCTCGCGGTCGCCAACTGCGAGTGCCGGCTCGTCGACGCCGAGGGCAACGACCAAGACGTCGGCGGCCGCGGTGAGCTCTGGGTCCGAGGCCCGATGGTGATGAAGGGTTACCTCAACAACGACGAGGCGACCCGCAACACCATCGACGAGGACGGTTGGCTGCACACCGGCGACGTCGCCGAACTCGACGAGAACGGCCACTACTCGATCGTCGACCGCGTCAAGGAGCTCATCAAGTACAAGGGCTTCCAGGTCCCGCCGGCCGAACTCGAGGCCCTGTTGCTCACCCACCCGAAGATCGCGGATGCCGCGGTCATCGGTGTCCTCGACGACGAGGCGGGCGAGTTGCCCAAGGCCTTCGTGGTGGTCGCGCCGGGTCAGGAGCTGTCGGCCGAAGAGGTCCAGTCGTTCGTGGCCGACAAGGTCGCGACCTACAAGAAGATCCGGATCGTCGAGTTCATCGACGAGATCCCGAAGTCGGCGTCGGGGAAGATCCTGCGTCGGTTCCTGCGCGACGGCCAGGAGTGACCCGCAGCGGCAGCATTGCCGCAGAGGCGAGACCACGACCGACCCGGCCGGCCGCCTTGGCCGGCCGGGCGAGGTCACGGAGCTTCGGGCCGCCGATGAACCCTCGACGCACGAAGTAGAGCCACAGCGATGCCGCGATGACCGCCATCGCCGCGAGCACCGTGCCGTAGGCCCAGGGCTGGCGGAGTTCGGGCATGTGCTCGAAGTTCATGCCGTAGATGCCGGCGATCAGGGTCAACGGCATGAAGATCGCCGAGAAGACGGTCAGGACCTTCATCACCTCGTTCATCCGTTCGGCCGCGGCACCCCGGTAGGTGTCGAGGACCGTCGCCACCATCTGATGGGCGCTGTCGAGCGAGTCGACCATGTGGTCGTGGTGGTCGAGTGCGTCGGAGAGGTCACGCCGAGCGGCGTCGTCGAAGTCCTGCGCGGTGCGCAGCAGCCCGTCGAGCGCTCGGCGCTGGGGCCCCAGGACCCGTCGCAACACGGCGATGTCCCGTCGCAGGGCATGGATCTCCGGGAGCACGGACGGGTGGCCTTCGACCGCCTCGTCCTCGAGATCGAGCACCTGGGTGTCGAGGTCGTCGAGGATCGGGAGGTACCGCTCGCCGACGAACTCGGCCAGACGAGCCGCCAGGTGTTCGGGGCTGGAAGCCCGGAACGCCGGACGACGGATGCGGTCGAAGACGTGGTCGATGCTCTGGAGCGGCTCCCGGTGCACGGTGACCACCCAGCCGTCGCCGACCAGGCAGTCGACCTCGACCGTGCGGACCATCTCGCTGTCGACGGCCAACCCGTAGAGCACGAGGAACCAGTGGTTCTCGAGGAACTCGACCCGTGGGAACTGCTCCTCGACGAGGTCTTCGCGTGCGACCCGGTCGAGATCCAGGATGCGAGCCAGGTCGGCGATGTCGATCTCGTCGGGATCGGTGACGTCGAGCCAGGTCCAGCCCTCGTCGGCGAGATGGAACGGACCTCCCTCGGAGACGGTGCGCGTCCCGTCGGGGTCGAATCGGACCATGCGGCGCATGTGGCGAGCGTACGGGCACATCGAGGGTCGGGTGCCTGACCCTCGGCATGACGAGGCGGCCGTGTCCGAGGCCGGTACGGTCTGGTCCTTCCCGCCATGGACGTGACGTGACCGATCTCCCGCCCCCTCCGCCGCCCCCACCTCCCGGCCCGGGAGGCGGGCAGATGCCCGCCGGCCCGCCGACGGGGCCGCCATCGCGTCCCGGGTCGTCGGCCACCGGCGCCTCCGCCGCACCCTGGGCGGTTCCCGGGAGCCCGCCTCCGGGCCCCGACGCCGCGACGCCGACCGATGCCGAACCACAGCGTCGTCGGACGTGGCTCGTCGTGGCCGCGGTCGTCGGAGCGATGGCGCTGCTCGTGGGTGCGGTGGCGTTCGTGGTCGCCGGTGACGACACCGAGGCGACGACGACCCCCACGACGACCCCGGGCGGGGAGCCGGGAGACGATCCCGAAGCTGGGCCCGGTGACGAGACGCCCACGACGACCGCACCACCGGAAGCGGTGTCGCCGGAGGCATTCCTCGCCGTGATCGACGAACTCGAGGCGTACGTGGCCGAGGCGCGCGAGCTCGAGTGGATCTCCGAGGTCGAGGTCGTGCTGCTCGACGACGACGAGTTCGAGGCGCTCCTGCTGGAGGACTTCGAGGACGACGCCGACGAGATCGCCGACGCCGAGCTCTTCTACCGGGCGCTGGGTCTCCTCCGTGGGGAGACGTCGTTGCTCGACGAGCTGCGGTCGATCTACTCGGCCGGGGTGCTCGGCTTCTACGACCCCGAGACCGACGAGTTGGTGGTGCGAGGGACCAGCCCCACGCCCTACGTGCGCCAGACCATCGTGCACGAGCTCGTCCACGCGCTGGACGACCAGCACTTCGAGCTCGATCGCCCCGAGTACGAGGACCGCAAGGACGAGGTGGCGACCGGATTCAGCGCTGCGGTCGAGGGCAATGCCCGGCGCATCGAGAACCAGTGGATGGGTGAGCAGCCGGCGGAGTTCCGCGAGCGGGCCGCGGCCGAGGAGGAGGCGTTCGCCGAAGGCATCGACGTCGATGCCTTCCCCGAGATCCTGCTGTTCCAGATCGGTGCGCCGTACCAACTCGGTGAGATCTTCGTGGGGCAGGTCGTGAACGACGGCGGCGAGCGCGCCGTCGACGCGGCGATCACCGATCCGCCCGACACCTCCGAGCAGTTCCTGTTCCCGGACCTGTACCGCGAACGTGAGCCCCGCATCGAGGTCCCGGTGCCCCCGGCCGAGGGGGAGATCGTCGACGACTTCGTGGTCGGCGCGCTCTTCTTGTTCGGGCTGCTCACCTCGGACGGTGCGCCGGTCAACCAGACCGATGCGGTACGAGCCGTCGATGGTTGGGGCGGTGACTGGGCCGTCGTGTGGACCGACGGCGACCTCGCCTGTGTCCGCATCGACCTCGTCGGGGACACCGACGGGGACACGGGCGAGATCGAGGACGTACTGACGACCTGGTCGGAGGAGACCGACACCGGCCAGGTGTCGATGACCGACGAAGGCCGGGTTCGCCTCGAGAGTTGCGCGTCGTCGGTCGGGGTCGTCCCCCCGCAGGTCTAGATCAGAACTGTCCGATGACCTCGTCGCCGTACTTGGCGAGGGCATCGGGGGTGTCGCCCCAGAATGCGAAGGCGGGCACCATCACCCGGTCCACGCCGATGTCCGCCAGAGCCTTGACCGCGTCGACGGCGCCGCTGCCGATGGTGGCCCCGCCGGCGGTGAACTCGATCGCGTCGGCATCGCGCCCGTGCTCCTTGGCCGTGTCACGGACGATGTCGAAGGATCGGGACAGCTCGCCGAGGTCGCCGCGGCCAGGGAAGAAGCCATCACCGAGGCGGCCGGCCCGGCGGGCGGCGATGTCGGTGTGTCCGCCCACGTGGACGGGGACGGCGCCGTTCACGGGCTTCGGCAGGGAGATGCAGTCGTCGAAGTTGGTGAACTCGCTGTGGTGTGACGCCTTGTCACCGGTCCACAGGGCGCGCATCGCCGCGATGTGGTCGTCGGTGCGCTTGCCTCGCTCGGCGAAGGGGACGCCGATGGCGTCGAACTCCTCCTCGAGCCAGCCGACGCCGATGCCCAGTTCCAACCGCCCGCCGCTGAGGTGGTCGAGCGTGGCGACCTCCTTGGCGAGCACGACGGAGCTGCGTTGGGGGACGATGAGGATGCCGGTGGCGAGGCGGATCGTCGAGGTCGCGCCGGCGACGAAGCTGAGCCAGACCAGGGGGTCGGGGATCGGCATCTCCTCCGGGCCGGGCATCTTGCCGCTGGGGTCGTACGGGTAGGTCGACTCATAGCCCGAGGGGACGACGACGTGCTCGACGGTCCAGAGCGACTCGAACCCGGACGCTTCTGCGGCTCGTGCCATGGCGGCTGCTGCGGGGCCGTCACTGAAGGGCCCGGTGTTGGCGAAGATGATTCCGAACTTCATGGGCCGGGACCATAACCGCGGCGCTGCTAGTTCTGGAGTGGCAGGACCGCGTCGGCGACCAGGGCGAGGTGGTCGTCCCACCGTTCGGGCTCGACGAAGGGCACGACCACGAACTTCGACGCGCCGGCGTCGACGAAGCGCTCGAGCTGTGTCCTCAGCGACGGCAGGTCCGCGGCGACGACGTCGGCCGGGTCGACGTCGGGACGACGCGACGCGAGGAACGTGGCAACAGCGTCGGGCACACCGTCGACCCCGTAGGGAACGAGTGCGCCGAAGTGCTCGGGGTCGATGGCACGTTCGTGCTCGGCCGCCACCCGCTCGATCTCCGCCCGCCCGGCACGCACGTCGTCGGGGGTGCAGAAGCTCGGGAGCCACCCGTCACCCATGCGCCCGGTGCGCCGCAACTCGGAGGGCGCGATCCCGCCGAGCCAGATCTCGATCGGATCCTGCACGGGCCTGGGCCGGACCCGGGCCCCCTCGTAGCGGAAGAACTCGCCCTGGTGGTCGACGGTGTCCTCGCTCCAGAAGCGGCGCAGGAGCGGGAGCATCTCGTCGAAGCGCTTCGCGCGTTCCGTGCGGTCGACGCCGAACGCCTGCTGCTCGCCCGGGTCGACCTGTCCCAACCCGAAGGCGGGCAGCAGCCGGCCGTCGGACAGTCGGTCGAGCGTGGCCAGGTCCTTGGCCAGCAGCATCGGGTTCCGTCCGGGCAGCACCAACACGCTGGTGCCGAACTTCAGCCGGGTCGTCCGTGCGGCCGCGTACGCCATGGCCACGACCGGGTCGGGGCAGGCGTCGGTGATCTTCTCCGACAACCACAGCGAATCGAAGCGCAGTGTCTCGAGGGTGTCGACCAGCAGGGCGAACCGCTCGGCGTCGTTGGTGGTCGACCGCGTGCCGAGTCCGTACCCGACCCGGACCTTCATCGTCCGCTCCCGATCACAGGAGGGAACGGAGCACGGCACGTGTCCGTGTGCGTTCGTCGTCGGACGACGCGAACTCGC
>JBFIHN010000133.1:0-8415 GCA_041601775.1 Acidimicrobiales bacterium | reverse complement strand
CTCGGTGAGGTCCTGCAGCTCCCACGCCACCTTCGCGGTCACCATCGGGCTGCGCGGGAACGCCACCGCGATGCCGGTCGAGTACTCGAGCGACGGCGCGGCGAGGGCTGCGGCGGCGACCGACAGGTAGGCGGTCCGTCCGGACTCGACGAAGACCATCCCGTCGAGTCCTGCGGCCTCGACGGCGCGGGCGAAGTGCTGGACGTCGGGGAGCTTGCGGCCGGCGGCCATGACATGGAGTTCCATGTCCGGAGTCTGCCGTGTTCCACCTGGCGACGTTGGGCCCGGTGACGCCCTAGGCCCGCTCGCGGACCCGCTCGCCATCCGACGGGTTCCAGCTGCGGATCACCATCTTGTCGCCCTCGACCGTCGCGGCCGACACCTCGGTGACGTCGATCCGGAACGCATGCGCGCCGCCCGAGGCGTGGTGTTCGTCCCACTCCGGCCAGACCCGGCGGATCTCGTCGAGATCGTGGATCTCCGTGGCCACACCGGCGATCTTGGCGTCGGCCTCGGCCATGTCGGTGTCGAGCGGTGCACTGTGGAACGCACATCGACCGTCGCGCTGGAGGTCCTTCGCCTTCAGCGAGCCGCCCATCGACCCGATCCACACGCCGCCGGCGGCGAAGTTCACCTCGGTGCCGCTGATCCGTGGCGAGCCGTCCCGGCGGAGGGTCGCCATCGTCTTGTGGAGGTGAGCGTCGAACCGAGCGCGGACCGTCGCCGCCAACTCGGGAGCCGCTGCTTCGATCTCGGTCCAGGTGGCCATACGCGGACGGTACGCCCTCGCCGTGACCGCTACCTCGGATCCTGGATCGACACCGTCCCCTGAGCCGCGGCACACAGTCGGTCGCCGTTCGTCACGTCGATGCGGACCACGGCCATGCGCCGGCTCATCGAGATGATCGACGCCTCGGCCCGGATCGAGCCGTCGCGCACCGGACGGAGCAGGTTGAGCTTGAACTCCGTGGTCGCAGCCCACTGGCCCCGCTCCATGACCGGGTACATCACGGACCCGAGCACGTGGTCGGCCAGCGCCGACACGACGCCCCCATGGAGGGTGCCGAACGGCGTCAACAGGTCGTCGCGCACGTCGATCTCGGCCACCATCGTCCCCGCGCCGAGCGACGTGTGACGGATCCCGAGGAAGCCCATGAGGCCGGTGTCGATCAGGTCGGTCGCGGCCAACATCCCGTCGGCCACCGCCTGGTCGTAGTTCGCGAAGGCGGGCACGGTCAGCGAGGGGTGAACTCGGCCTTCATGTGCTTGATGCCGTTGATGAAGTTCGACCTGAGCCGATCGGGCTCACCGACGGCGTGGATGTCGGGAAGGCGCTGCTGCAGCTCGCGGAACATCAGGGTGATCTCGCGTCGGGCCAGATGGGCGCCGAGGCAGAAGTGCGGACCGGGGCCACCGAAGCCGACGTGGTCCTTGATCGTCTCGAGCGGGCGTGACAGGTCGAAACGGTGCGGGTCCTCGAAGACGGCGGGATCGCGATTGGCGGCGCCGTACCAGAGGACGACCTTCTCGCCTTCGGAGAACTCACGGCCGCCGAGCATGGTGCCGTCGGTGGTGCAGGTCCGGCGGAAGTGCATGACCGGCGAGGCGTACCGGACGATCTCCTCGACCGCTTGCGGGGCGCGGGCGTCGAAGTCGTCCCACCACCAGTCGCGCTGTTCGGGGTTCTGCGTCATCCAGTGGAGACCGTGGGCGATGGCGTTGCGGGTGGTCTCGTTGCCGGCGACCACGAGCAGCACGAAGAACGACCCGAGCTCCTCGTCGGTGAGGACACCGTCGCCCTCGTCCTGGGCGTTGACCAGGAGCGAGATGATGTCGTCGCCGGGGTTCTTGCGTCGCTCGGCCCCGAGCTCGGCGACCATCCCGGTCAGGTCCTGTCCGGCCTGGAGGAGCGTCCCCATGACCGCCATCGGGTCCTGGTTCGGCACGTACTCCTCGTCGCCGAGTCCGAGGATGATGTTGGTGCGGTCGAAGATGAACTTCTCCTCGGAGCGGGGGATGCCCAACAGGTCGAGGATGATCCGCAACGGCAGGAGCGCCGCGACGTCGGTCACGAAGTCGCACTCGCCCTTCTCGGCGATCTCGTCGACGATCTCGACCGCCGCGCGCTCGACGTCGTGCTTCAGGTCCTCGAGCACCCGGGGTGTGAAGCCACGAGCGACGATCTTGCGCTGCTTGGCGTGGCGAGGGTCGTCCATGTTGATGATCGAGCCGAGGAACTCGAGCATCTCGTCGGGGACGTCACCGATGTTGGACCCGCCGCGGCCCGAGCAGAACAGGTTCGCCTTGCGGCTGGCCTCGACCACGTCGGCGTGGCGGGTCAGGGCCCAGTAGCCCGGTCCCTGCGGAAAGACACCGAGGTCGGGTTCCTCGAAGAACTTGACCGGCTCCTCGGCGCGCATCACATCGAACACGGCGTCGCGCTCGGCCCACGGACGGGTCCAGAACTCGGGGTCGGACAGGTCAACACCATCGAGCATGCTCATGCCGCGCACCATAGTTGACTGGTCGGTCAAGAAGCGCTGCCGATCGCCGAGACGGTCGCTCCCTACGATGCGGCCATGTCCACGACCGACCCCGCCGGCCTCCGCATCGAACGCCATGGCGACGTCGAGGTGCTGATGCTCGACCGCCCAGCGGCGAGGAACGCGCTCACGTTCCCGCTCTACGACGCGCTCGAGCGGGCGGTGCGCGAGACGACGGCGCGCTGCATCGTCATCACCGGCACCGACCCGGCGTTCTGCTCCGGCGACGACGTGAAGCAGGTGATGGCCGGTCCGTCGGGTCCGCCGGCCGAGGCGCTCGCATCCCGGCCGAGGCTCACCCCGGCCGCCGATGCGCTGCTGCACACCGACGTACCCGTGATCGCCGCCGTGAACGGTGCCGCGGTCGGCTGGGGGATGGAGTTGGCGCTCATGGCCGACATCCGGATCGCATCGGACCGGGCGACGTTCGGCGAACTGTTCGTGCTCCGTGGCCTGGTCTCCGACGTCGCCGGCCTCGGACGTCTCGCCCAGTTGGTCGGACGCGAGACCGCCGCCATGCTGCTCTTCACCGGGGCGGTCATCGACGCCGAACGAGCCGAGCGCGTCGGCATGGTCTCGTCGGTCGTCGACCACGACGAACTGCTCCTGGTGGCCATGGCGCTCGCGCAGGAGATCGCCGCCCGGCCGCCGCTGGCGGTCCAGGCCATCAAACGCGGCCTCCGCCGAGCACTCGACCCCGACTGGACCGAGCTCGGAGCGTGGGTCGCCTCGACGTTGGCCGAACTGTTCCAGACCGACGACCACAAGGAAGGCGTCCAGGCATTCCTCGACAAGCGCGCGCCCCAGTTCCGCGGCAGCTGAGGTCGACCGGTCGCTTCGACGATGAGGAAGACGGCCGTCGCCGCCGTACCGTCATGGGTTCGGAACACTCCGCGAAACGAGAGCGACCTCCCCATGGCCAAGGCAAAGAAGATCGAGTCCCAGTGGTCGCAGGACACGGCGAGCGTCGATGACCTCGCCCCTCGTGAGCGGCTGGCGCACGACATCGTCACCGAACACAGCGACCTGCTCCCCTCGGTCGAGCGGATCATGGACGCCGACCTCACCGAAGAGCAGACCATCGCGGCGCTCACGGCGTTCCACGAGTCGATCGGTACGGCCGGCGATCCCAACCGCGACCCTCGCGTCGCGATCGCCAACGCCGCCGGCTGATCGGCGCCGACCCCGGCGACGCCAGCCGGTCAGCCGGTCAGCCGGTCAGCGCGGCACGTCCTTCCAGGCCATGTCCTTGTCGACGCGCGGCTCGCCGGGGAGACCGAGCACCCGCTCACCGAGGATGTTCCGCATGATCTCCGAGGTACCGCCCTCGATCGAGTTGGCCCGCGAGCGGAGGAACATCTTCCGGCTCGACCCTGGGGGGCCCTCGAGGCCGACGGCATCGGCGCGGCGCATGTCGAAGTCGTAGCCGATGAGGCCGTTGGCGCCGAGCATGTCGACACAGAACGCGTAGATGTCCTTGTTGATGAGCGCGATGGCCAGCTTGGCGATCGACGACTCGGGTCCGGGGTTGCCGGCCTTGCGGTTCTGGTTGGCGCGGACGTTGGTCAGGCGCAGGACCTCGGCGCGGATCCACAGGTCCATGAGCTTGTCGCGGGTGGCGGGCTTGCGTTCGTGGTCGCTCAGCTCCTCCTGCCAGATGCGCACGACCTCGGCGATGGGCCCGGACCCAGCGGGACGGGGACCACTGCCACCGCCGCCACCGATCGACGTCCGCTCGTTCATGAGCGTGGTCATCGACACCCGCCAGCCGTCGCCCACGTCGCCGATACGGTCGGCGTCGGGGATGCGCACCTCGGTCAGGTACACCTCGTTGAACTCGGCCTCACCGGTGATCTGGCGCAGCGGCCGGACCTCGACGCCCGGTGCGTGCATGTCGACCATGAAGTAGGTGAGGCCCTTGTGCTTGGGCTGGTCGGGATCGGTCCGTGCGACGAGCATGCCCTTGTCGGCCAGATGCGCCATCGTGTTCCAGACCTTCTGGCCGGTCACGATCCACTCGTCGCCGTCGCGGACCGCCTTGCAGGCGAGGCCTGCGAGGTCGGAGCCGGCACCGGGCTCGGAGAAGAGCTGACACCACGAGTCCTCCCCCGTGAACATCTGGCGCAGGGTCCGCGACTTCAACTCGTCGGAACCATGACTGACCACCGTGGGTCCGGCGAGCGCCAGTCCGAAGAACTGGGTGGCGTCGATGCTCGGCGCACCGGCAGCTCGTGTCCTGGTGTCCACGATCTTCTGGAGCGTCGGTGGGACGGCCAGGCCTCCCCAACCCTCGGGGAAGTGGACCCATGCCAGACCGGCGTCGTAGAGCGCTCCTCGGTAGTCGACCTTGTCCATCGACGAGGGGTCGTTGGCGGCGAGGAACGCATCGACGGCGTCCTCGACACGGCGAGCTTCGGTTCCCGGGGCAGATGGCGAGGTCTCGACGGCGGTCATGGACTCATGGAAGCTGGTTCTTGACCCACTGGTCAAGTGATCCGTGCCGTCGTATCGTCGGTCCGATGGCACCTGCACCGATCGCGCCCACCGTCGACCCCGGCGAGGTCGGTGTCGACCCTGACCGACTTGCCCGAATCGATGCGGTCACCCACGACTACGTCGACTCCGGCAAACTCCCGTGCGTCCAGTTCGTCATGGCCCGTCGCGGCGAGGTCGTGCACCACGACCTCTACGGGCACGCCGACGTCGAGGAGGGCCGGCCGATCCGCGACGACTCGATCTACCGCATCTACTCGATGACCAAGCCGGTGACGAGCGTGGCGCTGATGATGCTCTACGAGGAGGGCAAGGTCCTGCTCGAGAACCCGGTGTCCCGGTTCCTCCCCGCCTTCGATGGGTTGCGCGTCTTCGAGAGCGGCAACGAGGTCAACGCCGTCACCCGGGAAGCCGACCGTGAGATGACGGTGCACGACGTGCTGCGCCACACGTCCGGACTCACCTACGGCTTCCAGCACCAGCACGCCGTGGACGCGATCTACCGCAAGCACAACCTCGGCGACTTCTCCCCGAACAAGCTCTCGTTGTCGGAGACCATGGACCTGCTGGGGACCCTCCCGCTGCAGTTCTCGCCCGGCGACCGCTGGTGCTACTCGATGTCGACCGACGTGTGCGGCGCCATCGTCGAAGCGGTCTCGGGCCAGTCGCTCGACCAGTTCTTCCAGGACCGGATCTTCGACCCCCTCGGCATGACCGACACCGCGTTCTGGGTCGACGGCGACGATCGCCGCGATCGCTTCACCTCGAACTACCTCTTCTTCGGCGGCAACACCGCCAAGATGGACTCCTGGGACAAGAGCGGCTACCTCAAGCCCCCGCCCATGCTCTCGGGCGGCGGCGGTCTGGTCTCGACCATGGCCGACTACCACCGCTTCACGCAGATGCTGATCAACGGCGGCGTGCTCGACGGCGTCCGCCTGTTGGGCCCTCGTACGGTCGACTTCATGACGTCGAACCACCTCCCCGAGGGCAAGACCCTCAACGAGATGGGACAGGTCGGGTTCGCCGAGGTCGCCATGGAGGGCCTGGGCTTCGGGCTGGGCTTCAGCGTCAACGAGTCGCCGGCCGCCAACGGCGGCATCGGTTCGGTCGGTGACTACGGGTGGGGCGGAGCCGCCTCGACCGTGTTCTCGATCGACCCGGCCGAGGAGTTGGTGTTCATCTTGATGACCCAACTCCTGCCCTCGTCGACCTACCCGATCCGCCGGCAGCTGCGGGCCGCCGTGTACCAGTCGCTGGTTGACTAGTCCGATGGCCACCCACGACCT
Organism: Acidimicrobiales bacterium; assembly: GCA_041601775.1. GTDB lineage: Bacteria > Actinomycetota > Acidimicrobiia > Acidimicrobiales > Salinilacustritrichaceae > Salinilacustrithrix. Next base: position 2,090 of record JBFIHN010000133.1, on the reverse strand, counting down.
CGTCGTCCGCGCCGGCACCGTCATCGACGGCACCGGCGGCCCCCGTCGGACCGCCGACGTCGCCATCGACGACGGGGTGATCACCGAGGTCGGCCAGGACGACGGCGGCCGGGTCGACGGGACCGGCACCCGCGAGATCGACGCCGACGGAGCGCTCGTCACCCCGGGATTCGTCGACATCCACTGCCACTACGACGGCCAGGCCACCTGGGACGAGCGGCTCCAGCCCTCGTCGTGGCACGGCGTGACCACCGTCGTGATGGGCAACTGCGGCGTCGGATTCGCACCGGTCCACGACACGGACCACGAGCGCCTCATCCAGTTGATGGAGGGCGTCGAGGACATCCCCGGGGCCGCGCTCGCCGAGGGGCTCGCCTGGAACTGGACCGGGTTCGACGGCTTCCTCGATGCCGTCGACGCCCGACCACACGATCTCGACGTCGCGGCACAGGTGCCTCACGCCGCTCTCCGCCTGCACGTCATGGGCGAGCGGGGCGCCGACCACGAATCGGTGGCCACGCCCGAGGAGATCGCCGAGATGGGCAGGATCGCCGCGGCGGGGATCGAGGCCGGGGCGCTCGGTTTCACGACCTCGCGCACCCGCAACCACCGAGCGAGCACCGGCGAGTACACGCCGACACTCACCGCCGAGCGCGCCGAACTGGTCGGCATCGCCGAGGCCATCGGCATGACCGGGACCGGTGTCCTCCAGATGGTCGGTGACTTCGTCGACGCCGAGTACGAGTTCGACACGCTCGTCCAGATGATGCGCGTCTCGGGCCGACCGCTTTCGTTCTCGCTCGCCCAGAGCCCGCTCGCTCCGGACATGCACCGCGACCTCATGCGGCGACTCACCGAGGCCAACGATGCCGGGTTCACGATGCGCGGCCAGACGGCTCCCCGAGCGGTCGGACTGCTGATGGGTCTGGACTGCACCCTCAATCCGTTCATGATGAACCCGGTCTTCGGCGAGATCGCGCCGGCCCCCGTGGCCGAACGCGTCGCCCGCATGCGCGATCCGGAGTTCCGGCAGCGGCTGCTCGACGCGCAGTCGTCCGAGAAGGCCCGTGGGAAGCTCGGCGGGAGCATCATCGGCGTGTTCGATCGGATGTTCCCGCTCACCGACCCGCCCGACTACGAGCCCGACGCCAGTTCGTCGGCCGCTGCGGTCGCGGCACGAGCGGGCAGCACGCCGGAGGAGTGGGTCTACGACTTCCTGCTGGGCGACGAGGGTGCGGCGATGCTCTACGTGCCGTTCCTCAACTATGCCGACGGCAACCTCGACGCCACACGGGAGATGCTCGCCCACCCCTACACCGTGCCGGGTCTCTCCGACGGCGGCGCCCACGTCGGCACCATCTGCGACGGCAGCTTCCCCACCTTCCTGCTCACCCACTGGGGTCGCGACCGCACACGCGGCGAGCTCTTCGAGCTCGAATGGCTCGTCCACCAGCACACCCGGGCGACGGCCTCGACCGTCGGGCTCGACGACCGAGGCGTCGTCGCCGTCGGCCACCGCGCCGACCTCAACGTGATCGACTTCGACCGCCTCGCGGTCGCCCGGCCCGAGATGCACCACGACCTGCCGGCCGGCGGACGACGGGTCCTGCAGCGAGCGTCCGGATACCGGCACACCATCGTCGCCGGCGTCGAGACCTATGCCGACGGCGAGGCGACGGGGGCCCTGCCCGGGCGCCTCGTGCGTGGCGCCCAGCCGGGACCCGTCCGCGTCAGCGGCGGACCCGCAACAGCACTTCCTGGCTGACGGTGGCGGCGTGGGTGCCGTCCTCGCCGAACACCTCGCCGGTCGCGAGCCCCCGTGAACCGGTCAGGCCGCGGCTGCCGAGGTCGTGGAGATGCCAGGCGCCGGCATCGAGGGGCCGGTGGAACCAGATGGCGTGGTCGAGGCTCGCCGACATGAACGTCCGGTCGAAGTCGGCGTCGCTCATGACCGCGGTCCGTTGCGGGTGGTCGGTGACCACGGCCTCGGTCGGCAGGTCGTCGGAGAGGTAGGCGAGCGCGCAGGCCTGGGTCAGGGGGTCGTCCGGTACCGGTTCGGTCATACGGATCCATGCACGTGCGGCTGCACG
>JBFIHN010000132.1:0-8416 GCA_041601775.1 Acidimicrobiales bacterium | reverse complement strand
GTCGGTCGCCGCGTTCCCGGGCGGCGTGGCCTACGCCACCAAGGCGTTCCTGTGCGTGGCGATGGCACGGTTGGCGTACGAGGAGGGCATGCACCTCGACGTGGCGACCGGTGGCGAGCTGCACGTCGCGTTGACCGCCGGCGTCCCCGCCGACCGACTGGTGATGCACGGCAACAACAAGTCGCTGGCCGAGTTGGCGATGGCACGGACCGCCGGCGTGGGTCGGATCGTGGTCGACTCCTTCGACGAACTCGAGCGTCTCACGGTCCTCCACCAGGACGACGGTCTCGCCCCGAAGGTCCTGCTCCGGATCACGCCGGGTATCGAGGCACACACCCACGAGTTCGTGATGACCGGGCAGGAGGACTCGAAGTTCGGTTTCGGTCTGCATTCGGGGGCAGCGGGGCGGGCCATCGAGCTCGCCGCGTCGTCCCCCGCCGTCGACCTCGTCGGCATCCACATGCACATCGGTTCGCAGGTGTTCGTCGCGGACAGCTTCCACGATGCGGTCGAAGCGATGGCTCCCTTCGTCGAAGCCCACGACCTCCCCGAGTTCTGCATCGGTGGTGGTCTCGGCGTCCCGTATGTCGCGGGGGAGTCCGCGCCCTCGATCACCGACTGGGGCACAGCGATCCAGTCGGGTTGTCGCGACGCGGGGATCAAGGCCCGCATCACCGCAGAACCCGGTCGGTCGATCGCTGCCGCTGCGGCCGTGACGCTCTACACCGTCGGGACCATCAAGGAGATCCCGGGCGTCCGTACCTACGTCTCGGTCGACGGTGGGATGTCCGACAACCCCCGCCCCGTGCTCTACGGCTCGGGCTACGAGACCTTCTTGCCGCGTGCCGTGGCCGCCGAGCGGTCCCGAGGCGTGCGAGTCGTGGGCAAGCACTGCGAGTCGGGCGACCTGCTCGTCCGCGAGGGCTGGGTGCCCGACGACCTCGCCGTCGGTGACGTGTTGGCCACGCCGGTCACCGGGGCGTACGGCCACTCGATGGGATCGAACTACAACAAGATCCTGCGCCCTGCCGTGGTCTTTTGCCGCGACGGCGACGCGCGGATGGTCGTGCGACGTGAGTCCTTCGACGACCTGATCCGCAACGACGTCATCTGACGACGGGGAACAGCGTCCCGGCGGCACCGACGAGCGCCCCGAACACGAACGAGACGGTGACCACCAGAGCGGATGAGCCGTCGTCGGCGTGGGGTCGCGGTGCCGGTGCAACTGCCGGTGACGGGTGGGACGGTTCGTCGACGCTGCCGAGGAGCGCCAGCGCGGCGACGAAGCCGTCGAGGTCGACGGCGGACACCGCGGCGTCGCGGCACAGTCGCCGGTAGGCGCTGGCCCGTCTCGACCGATCGTCCGGAGCGACCAGCGAGGCCGCGAGGCGGATCACGTCGCGGGTGTCGCGTGTCGCGTCGCCGGCGCGGTGGAGGGCGGCGGACTGCACGAGATCGCACACCACCGGCCCCGATTCGGTGAGGGCCACGTTGGTGGCCGTGAGCCGCCCGTGCGCGAGACCCCGCCGGTGGGCGGAACCGATCGCATCGGCCACCGTCCGGGTCACGGCGACGGCCTCGTCCACGGGCAGCGCGCCGCGGCGTCGCCGGTCGGCGAGCGTGCCTCGGGTGCCGAGCGTGGTGGCGACGGCCACGGTGTCGTCGTCGACGTCGACGATGTCCTCCACGACGGCGAGGCCGGGGTGGCCGAGCGACGCGATGGTCTCGGCGTCGCGACGCAGGGTCCGGCGCGCCGCGCCCGACGGGATCGGGAGGCGCCGCAGGGCGACGGGGCGGGCACCGAGTCGGTCGGCGACCGCGCGATGCACGACGCCGTCGGGGCCGACACCGAGCGGCGCCTGGAGACGGAAGCGCATCTGCATGTATCAGAACCTACTGAAAAGCATGGAAACAGATCAACGGTCCTGTCGAGGTTCCGGACCGCGTCGTCGTCGGTGCCGGTCGCTACCGTGGCCAGCCATGACGGTGACGAAGGTCCGAGTCGGACTTCTGGGATGTGGGGTCGTGGGTGGATCGCTCGTCGGCCTGATCGACAGCCGCGGCGACGACATCGAACAACGAACCGGCATCCGCCTCGAGATCGGTCCGGTCGCCGTCCGTTCGCTCGACAAGCCACGATCGGTCGAGCTGTCGGCCGCCCACTTCACGACCGACGCCCGGGCCGTGGTCGACGACCCCGACGTCGACGTCGTCGTCGAGCTCATGGGCGGCGTCGACCCCGCCCACGACCTGGTGGCCAAGGCGCTCGCCAACGGCAAACCGGTGGTCACGGGCAACAAGGCGCTGCTCGCCGCTTCCGGTGCCGAACTGTTCGCGTTGGCCGACGCCAACGGGGTCGACCTGCTCTTCGAGGCCGCGGTCGCCGGGGGCATCCCCTTCATCCGGCCGCTGCGCGAGTCGTTGGCCGGCGAGCAGATCTCGCGGGTCATGGGGATCGTGAACGGCACGACCAACTACATCCTCACCCGGATGACCGACGACGGGGCCGACTACGAGAGCTCACTGGCCGAGGCCAAGTCGCTCGGCTACGCGGAGGAGGACCCGACGGCAGACGTCGACGGTCACGACTCTGCGGCCAAGGCGGCGATCATCGCCTCGATCGCGTTCGGTGGCTACGTGATGACCGAGGACGTCTACACCGAGGGCATCTCCCACATCACCCCGACCGACATCGAGGTGGCGACGAAGCTCGGGTACGTGATCAAGCTCCTGGCCGTGATCGACTCGTTCGGTCCTGACGGCGTCGCCGTCCGGGTGCATCCCACGATGATCCCCGACACCCACCCGCTGGCGTCGGTGCGCGACTCGTTCAACGCGATCTTCGTCGAGGGCACGGCGGTCGGTGATCTCATGTTCTACGGACGTGGGGCGGGCGGTGGCCCCACGGCCAGCGCGGTCTTGGGCGACCTGATCGACGCCGCGGCCAACAAGTTCAAGGGCACCCACGCGAGCATCTTCGCCTCGACCCCGGCGCCGATCATGCCGATGGAGCAGCTGCGTTCGGAGTTCTACCTGAACATGAACGTGCTCGATCGACCGGGTGCGCTCGCCGCGGTCACCGGCGTGCTCGGCTCTCGTGGCGTGTCGATCCGGTCGATGGAACAGATCGGCCTCGGCGGCGAGGCCCGCCTGCTGATCATCACCCACACGGCCCGCGAAGCCGACGTCCACGCCACGTTGGACGACCTCCGCGAGCTCGAAGAGGTCGACCAGGTCAACAGCGTCCTGCGCGTCCTGGGCGGCTAGGCCACGCCATGCCCCTCCTCTACGGCTCGACGCGTGGCGACGCGCCACCGCTCGACTTCGCTGACACGCTGCTGACGGGCCTGGCGCCCGACGGCGGCCTGTACGTGCCCGACGCGTTCCCCGAGCTCCCGGAGCTCGATCCGACGGCCTCGTACACCGAGGTCGCCTCGGCCGTGATGTGGCCCTTCGTCGACGGGACGATCGACCGGGCGGTCTTCGACCGGATCGTCGCCGAGGCCTACGCCACCTTCGACCACCCCGACGTGTGTCCCCTGGTCCGTCTCGACGACCGGCGGTGGTTGCTCGAACTCTTCCACGGGCCGACCATCGCCTTCAAGGACGTCGCCCTCCAGCTGGTCGGACGGCTCTTCGACCACTTCCTGACCGAACGCGACCGGCGGGCCACGATCCTCGTCGCCACCAGCGGCGACACCGGCTCGGCGGCGATGCACGGTTGCCTGGGCCGCGAAGCGCTCGACTGTGTGGTGCTCTTCCCCGAGGGGCGGGTCTCCGACGTCCAGCGGCGACAGATGACCACGCTGGATGCCCCCAACGTCCATGCCGTGGCGCTGGACGGCACGTTCGACGACTGCCAGGACATCGTGAAGGCCGCGTTCGCCGACCGGACGTTCCGTGACGAGGTGTCGCTCTCGGCGATGAACTCGATCAACTGGGGACGGGTGATGGCCCAGGTCGTCTACTACGTCACCGCGCGGCACGCCCTGGTGCGTGCCGGCGAGACGACCCCGCCGGTGTTCAGCGTGCCGACCGGCAACTTCGGCAACGTGCTCGCCGGTTGGGTGGCGCAGCAGATGGGCCTCGAGGTCGGTGGGTTCATCGTGGCGTCGAACACCAACGACATCCTCGCCCGCTGGCTCGAGACGGGGACGTTGTCGATGGAACCCGTGGTCCCGACCCTGAGCCCGAGCATGGACATCCAGGTGTCGTCCAACCTCGAACGGCTGCTGCACCAGTTGCTCGGCCGCGATGGCGCGGGCACCGGCGAACTGCTGCGCGAGTTCCGCGCTTCGGGCCGGGTCGACGCACCTCGTCCCGAGGGCTGGTGGAGCGGTCGGGTCGACGACACCGAGACCCTGGCCGTCATCGCCGAACACCATGTCGCCTCCGGTGTGCTCCTCGATCCGCACACGGCGGTCGGTGTCGGCGCCGTCGACCGCGTCGCCGGTCTGCCCGACGCCCCGGTCGTGTGCCTGGCCACGGCACATCCGGCCAAGTTCCCCGACGCCGTCGAGGCGGCCACCGGTGTCCGCCCGCCGCTGCCGGGACATCTCGTCGACCTCCTCGAGCTCCCCGAACGTGCCGGTTCGGTCTCGGGCGATCTCGACGCGGTCGAGGCCGTGGTGCGTTCGCTCACCGGTCGCTGACCGGATCCCGCGGCGGAATGCCGTCGGTGGTGGCAGGGTTCCGGGACGGGACGGCCACGACACGGAGCAGGCGATGACGAGCGACGCGCAGCAGGTGTGGATCCGGGTGGACCGCCCGGACATCGACGAGGGCACGGTCGCGACGGTCGTCGCCGCCGGCCGCGCGGTCTGCATCACACGGACCGCGGCCGGATGGGGTGCGCTCGACAACCGGTGCCCCCATCAGGGCGGACCCTTGGGCGAAGGCCAGATCGAGACCGGCGACGACGGCAACGACTACGTGATCTGCCCGTGGCACGCCTACGAGTACGACCCGACGACCGGCGAGCCGCCGGAGGGGTTCGGTGACGTGGCCACCCCGTACGCGGTGCGCGAAGCCGCCGACGGTGCGCTCGAGATCGAGCTCCCGGAACCGCACGAGCGGCGCACGCTCATGGACCAGATGGTCGAGACGTTCAACGACTGGGGACTCGACGCGGTCTTCGGGATGGTCGGCCACTCGAACCTGGGCCTGGCCGACGCCTTCCGCAAGGCCGAGGAGGCCGGCCGACTGACCTACATCGGCATCCGGCACGAAGGCGCCGCCGCCTTCGCGGCCAGCGGCTACGCGAAGCTCACCGGTCGTCCCGCCGCCTGTTTCTCGATCGCGGGACCGGGGGCCACGAACCTCTACACCGGGATGTGGGACGCGAAGGTCGACCGGGTGCCGCTCCTCGCGCTCGTCGGCCAGGTGCAGTCCCAGGTGATCGGGCCGGGCACGTTCCAGGAGATCGACACGGCAGCGGCGTTCGAGGCCGTGAGCCAGTACGAAAAGACCGTGCTGGTGCCCGAGAACGCCAACGAGCTCGCCGCGCTGGCCATGAAGCACGCCATCGTCGAGCGCGACGTCTCGACCCTGATCTTCCCCGATGACGTCCAGAACCTCCCCGCCGCCGACGACGCACCGGACAAGCCGGTGCTGGGGCGACTGGCGAGCGCAGCGATCGCTCCACCCGCCGACGACCTCGCCCGAGCGATCGACGTGCTGTCCGCGGCCGAGCGGCCGGCGATCGTCATCGGCAACGGTGCCCGGCCCTACCGCGAGCAGGTCATCGCCCTCGCCGAGAAGCTCGACGCGGCCATGGTCACCACGTTCAAGGCCAAGGGCACCGTGCCCGACGACCATCCGCTGGCGTGCGGGACGCTCGGCCGTTCGGGCGTGCCGCCCGCAGCGATGACGCTCAACCAGTCGGACGCGTTGTTGGTGTTGGGTGCGAGCTTCTCGAACCACACGTCGATCCCGACCTGGATCTCGACCGTCCAGGTCGACTTCGACCGCATGATGCTCGGGAAGTTCCACGCCGTCGACGTGCCGCTGTGGGGGGAGATCGGTCGGACCCTGGGCCTGTTGGACGACGGGCTCGCGCCGCAGTCGCATCCGGACCGGGTCGACCAGATCGCCTCCCGGTGGGCCCGCTACCGCAAGGAGAAGTCCCGGCGGGCGACACTGTCCGACGCCAAGGGGCGGCTGCACCCCGCGCTCGTGATGGGCGCGCTGCAGGAGGTGGTGCCCGACGACGCGGTGATCGCCGTGGACGTGGGCAACAACACCTACTCGTTCGGGCACTTCTTCGAGTGTCGTGGACGCCAGGACGTGCTCATGTCCGGCTACCTCGGCTCCATCGGGTTCGCGCTCCCGGCAGCCATGGGTGCGTGGGTCGCCGTCCAGCGTCAGGTCATGGCCGGCGGGCCGAAACGGCGGGTGGTGTCGATCTCCGGTGACGGTGGACTCGGTCAGTACCTGGCGGAGTTCACCACGGCGGTGAACAACGACATGGACCTGGTCCACGTCGTCCTCGACAACAGCGAGCTCGCCAAGATCAGTCGCGAGCAGCTCGGCGTGATCCGGCCGGTGTGGAAGACCGACCTCACCAACCCGGACTTCGCGGCCTACGCCCGGCTCTGCGGCGGCGAGGGGTTCCGGGTGTCGACTCCTGCGGAGCTGCGTCCGGCGCTCGAGGCGGCGTTCGCCGTCGAGGGCAAGCCCGCGCTGGTCTCGGTCGCGGCCAGCAATCGCCACGTGTAGGCGGCGGCGGACGACTACGACGGCACCGTCCCGCAACACAGGATCCGCGGGAAGGCGTAGAAGTACGGGGACGTCCCGTCGGGGTCGCCCAGGGCGTCGAGCAGCCGCGACCGATACGCGGCCCGGAACTCCTCGAACCGTGCCGGCGTCAGGCGCGACGCGAACCGGGTGAGCAGCGACCCCGAGACCCACTCGATCACGAGGTCGGTGCGGGCCATGTCGACGCCGTAGATCCGCATGCTGACGTCGAGGTCACGCAGTCCGGCGCCCCAGAGGATCTCGGCGTAGCGGACGGGCGTGCTGGCCCCGATGGCCCGGCCGAGCGGTTCGAGACCGAACGCTCGGCCGACGTCGTCGGCCACGGTGTGGCTCGGATGATCGAAGTTGGCCGGCACCTGGAAGGCCAGCTGGCCGCCGGGGCGGAGGTGGGCGACGAGGCGCGGGAGCAGGTGCTCGTGGTCGGGGAGCCACTGGAGCGACGCATTGGCGAACAGGACGTCCCACTGGCCGGCGAGGTCGACGATGTCCCGTCGCTCGAAGTGGATGTCGTCGCTGGCGAAGTCGGCGCTCTGGTCGAGCATGCGTTGCGAGGTGTCGAACCCGACCGTGCGTCCGGCGTCGACGTGGGCGTGGACGAGCGGGGTGTAGCAGCCGGTGCCGCAGCCCAGGTCGGCGACGTCGCCGCCCGGGGAGGGGCGGAGGAGCGAGACGAGGTCGTGCACCGGGCGTTCGCGCTCGGATCGGAACCGTTCGTACTGCACCGGATCCCAGGCATCACCACTGCGGTTCACGACGGGCACCATACGAGTCGGTGATCGGTGCGTGGCCGGTGGTTGGTGCGGTGTTCGGCCGACCCGCTATTCTCAGGATCCGGTCCGTATGGCTGCGCAGTGCGCATCGAGCGGGCCGGACAGGCGCATCGGCCGGGCACCCCTCCGGGAGTCGGTCACGTGCGCTGCCGCGGTGTTGGCACACAGGGGAGCGAGCGGGTCACCGTGACCGGGCTCGGACACCCAGGCACCATCTTCGAGAATCGACGAGAGAGACAGACCTCATGAGCGTGGAAGCTGAGCGCGAGACGCTCGAACGCAAGGACCGCGACGAGCTGCAGAAGATCGCCGGTGCCCTTGGCGGCAAGGTGACCTCCCGCACCCGCAAGGCCGACATCATCGAGCAGATCCTCGAGCTGACCGGCGTCACCGACGCCGGGAGCGACACGTCGCCGGCGTCGAACGACTCGACGGAGCCGGCGTCGAAGCCCCAGGACTCGCCCCAGGACAAGCCCCAGGACAAGCCCCGGGCCGAGAACCGGTCCCAGCCGAAGCCGCAGGCGAAGCCCGACCGGCAGCCCGACCAGAAGCCCGAACAGCGCAACGGTCAGCGGAACGACCAGAACAAGCCCCGCAACGGCGGCGCGCCGGCGCAATCCGACACGGACGCCGGCAAGGGCAACGGCAAGGGCACCAGCACGGACAACGGCACCGACAACGACAACGACGCCGGTCCGGCCAACGGCCAGGACCAGGGCGGCACCGACGACGGTGAGGGCGGTCGACGCCGTCGTCGTCGCGGCCGCAACCGCGAGGGCGGCCCGCAACAGGACGAGTTCACCGGCGAGCCCATCCCGGTCTCGGGTTGCCTCGACCTGCGCGACGACGGCTACGGCTTCCTCCGCGTCGATGGCCTGCTGCCGTCGAAG
>JBFIHN010000131.1:0-8609 GCA_041601775.1 Acidimicrobiales bacterium | reverse complement strand
TCCGACGCGGATGGTGACGGTCGAGCCCTTCTCGGCTCGGGCGCTGCCTGCGGGGTCCTGGCTGATCACCCGTCCGTCGTCCGGGTCGCCGGGGACCAGGGTGACGTCTTCCACGTTCACCGTGAACCCTGCCGTCTCGAGTTCGGTTCGGGCGGTGTCCTCGGTCTTCTCGGTGACGTCGGGGACGATGACCTGCTCGGGTCCGACGGAGACGAACAGCGTCACCGTGCTGCCCTTCTCGAGCGAGGTGTTGGCGGGCGGGTCGGTGCGGATCACGGTGCCGGCGGGGACGCTGGCGCTGTTCTCCTGTTGCTGGACGACGTTGAACTCGGCCTGCGTGAGGATGCCCTCCGCCTCGTCGACGGGGCGTCCGGCGACGTCGGGGACGACACGGGTGTCGGCACCCTGGGAGACCCGCAGGGTGATCTCGGCCGACAACGGGGCGTCCTCGCCGGCCGCAGGGTCCTGTTCGACGACCTTGCCGGGCTCGACGTCGCTGCTGAAGACCAACTCGGTGTTGATGGTGCGGAACCCCTGGTCGCCCAGGGCGGAACGCGCGTCCTGTTCGGTGAAGCCGACGACGTCGCTCAGGGTCACCACGGGTTCGCCGTTGGACACGGTGAGCTCGACCGTGCCGCCCTCCTCGAGATCGGCGTTGCCCTCGGGTGACTGGCTGATGACCTCGCCGTCCTCGAAGTCGGGGTTGTCCTCGAAGCTGGTGTCGATGATGAACCCTGCGCCCTCGAGCAGGACCCGGGCCCCGTCGGGACCCTCGAGTTGTCGTCCGACCACGTTGGGGACGGTCACCAGGGTGGCGTCGGCGCTCTCGTCGCCGTCGAGCACCCCGAGTGCCTGTGCGAGGAAGAACAGGACCCCGCCCAGCACCAGCAGGAGCAGGATCATGATGGCGACGAACGCGCCGTTGCGTCGGGGCGGCTCGGCGTAGTCGTCGTAGCCGTAGTGGGGGTCGTAGGCCGGCTCGTAGGCCTGTTCGAACGACGTGTCCTGCATCGTCGTGACCGGAACGGCCGTGGTGGCGGCCACCGCGGCTGCCGGCGCGGCAACCGTGGTCCCGGCGATGATCTGGTTGCCTTCGCGGTAGCGGCGGAGGTCGGCGCGCAGGTCCTCGGCCGACGGGTAGCGGGCATCGGGGTTCTTGGCGATGCACTTGAGGATGATCGCCTCGAGCGTCGGTTCGATGGCCGCGTTGATCTGCCGCGGGGGCGTGGGCGGTTCCTGGACGTGCTGGTAGGCGACGGCCAGGGCGTCGTCGCCGCGGAAGGGGGGACGACCGCAGACGCTCTCGTAGAGCACGATGCCGAGGCTGTAGACGTCGGAGCGGGGGTCGACCGGCTTGCCCTGGGCCTGTTCGGGCGAGAAGTACGTCGCCGTCCCCATGACGAGACCGGTCTGGGTGAGGTTCTGGTCCGATCCGGCCGAGACGGCCCGGGCGATGCCGAAGTCGGTCACCTTGACCTGCCCGTCGGAGGCGAGCATCACGTTGCCGGGCTTGACGTCGCGGTGGACCACGCCGTTGCGGTGCGCAAAGCCGAGCGCGGCCGCCATGTCGATGCCGATGTCGGCGGCCCGGGTCGGCAACAGGGTGCCTTCCTGGCGGAGGACGTCGGCCAGGCTCCGCCCGTCGACGTACTCCATCACGATGTAGTAGGTGCCGCTCTCCTCGCCCCAGTCGTAGACGCCCACGACGTTGGGGTGGTTGAGGTTGGCGGCGGCCTGCGCCTCGCGCCGGAACCGTTCCACGAACGCCGGGTCGGAGGCGTACTGGGCGAAGAGGACCTTGACCGCGACCGGTCGGTCGAGCAGCTGGTCGCGGGCCAGGTAGACGTCGGCCATGCCGCCGCGGGCGAGTCGGCTGTGGAGCTCGTATCGACCGCCGTAGACGACGGGTCCTTGGTCAGACATGACCTCGGAACCTTAGGACAGACGCGTGCGTCATCTGGATCCCTGCGCGGCCAGGATCGTCTCCATGACCGCCCGCGCGATCGGCGCGGCGACCCGGCCACCGGTCTGTTCCGAGGCGCCGTCCTGGCCTTCGACGAGCACGGCGACCGCGACGCTCGGGGCTTCACCGGGTGGGCCGGCGAAGCCGATGATCCAGGCATGCGACCGGGGCGGGTCGGTGCCGAGCTGCGCGGTGCCGGTCTTGCCGCCGACCTCGAAACCGGGGATGAGCAGGTTGCGGGCGGTGCCGTTCTGGGCGACGTTGATCATCGCCTCGCGCACGATGGCCGCCGTGTCGGCTCCCATGGCCCGCTGCCATTCGCTCGGTTCGGGGTCGTCGACCACGCTGCCTTCGTCGTCGCGGACGGTGTCGAGCACCCGCGGGGTCATCACGACACCCTCGTTGGCCACGGCGCCGGCGACGAGCGCCATCTGCAGGGGGGTGGCCGCCACGTCGTTCTGCCCGATGCCCGACTGGGCCAGGGCCGGGAGGTTCTGGTCGAAGTCGGTCGGGAAGTTGCTCGTCGCCGGGCTGGGGAGGTCGATCGGCGGCTCGGCGTTGAAGCCGAAGTCCTCCGCCGCGTCGATCATGGTGTCGGCGCCGAGGTCGATCGCCATCTGGGCGAAGGCGGTGTTGCAGGAGACCCGCAGGACCTCGAACAGGTCACCGCCACAGGTGGATCCGCCGAAGTTGCGCAGCGGACGCGACGTCTGTGGCGCGATGTACTGGTCGGTGACCGGATACGACGGTTCGTCCCGTGTCACCTCGCCCGACTCGAGCCCGGCCGTCGCGGTCACGACCTTGAACGTCGATCCCGGGAAGAACCGTTCGCGGTACGCCTTGGCCAGCAGCGGCTTGTCCTCGTTGGCGTTGAGGAGGGCGAACGCCTCGTTGGCGGCGGTGAAGTCCTGGTTGGCGACGAAGTTCGGGTCGAAGGACGGGAACGACCACATGGTGAGGATCTGGCCGGTCCGGGGGTCGATGGCGACCACCGAGCCACGACGGTCGCCGAGCGCCTCCTGGGCGACGCGCTGGGCGTCGGCGCGCAGCGACAGGGTGAGGTCGCCGACCCGGTCACGTTCGACGAAGAGGTCGTTGAGGTCACGGAAGCTGAGGTCGAGCGTCCGGCCGACGAGCTCGGCGTTGTAGGTGTCCTCGACCCCGGTCGAACCGAGGTTGAGCGAGTAGTAGCCGACGATGTGTGCGAACAGGTCGCCTTCGGGGTAGGTCCGGGTGCGTTCGAACGGGGAACCGTCGGCCGCGTCGACCGATCGGGCGATGACCACGCCGTCGGCGGTGGCGATGCTGCCCCGCGGTCCGTCGTAGTCGCGCAGGATCTCGCGGGTGTTGGCGGGGTTGTCCTTGAGGCGTTGGGCACCGAACACCGTGGTCCGGTTCAGCTGCGCGAACAAGATGAGGTAGCAGACGAGGAGCGCGGCGCCGAGCTTGGCGATCTGTCGGTTCATGCCGCCGTCGCCTCTGTCTGGCGGGCGGTGCCGGGGGGTTTCACGCTGTTGTCGGAGATGCGTAACAGCAGGGCGAGCAGCACGTAGTTGAGGACCAGGCTCGACCCGCCGTAGCTGACGAAGGGGAGCGTGACGCCGGTGAGCGGGAGCACCCGGGTGATGCCGCCGACGATGATGAACGCCTGGATGCCGAGCAGCGTCGTGAGGCCGGTGGCGAGGAGCGTGTCGAAGGCCGAGTCGGCGCGCAGCGCGATCCGGAGGCCGGCGCCGACCATGAGGATGTATGCGCAGAGGATGGCGGTGCCGCCGAGCAGGCCGAGCTCCTCGCCGATCGCCGCGAAGATGAAGTCGGTCTCGACCTCGGGGATGCGGGTCGGCGTGCCGAGTCCGATGCCCGTGCCCGCGATGCCGCCGTCGGCGAGCGCGAACGACGCCTCGACCACCTGGAAGCCCTCGGCCTTGGCCACCGGCCACGGGTCGAGCCAGATCTCCACCCGGTCACGGACGTGGGAGAACTGCGAGTAGGCGAACAGTGCGCCCATGATGAACAGCGACGTCCCGACCGTCACATAGGTGGTGCGTCCGGTCGAGACCCACAACATGACGACGAACAGGAAGAAGAACAGCAGGGACGATCCCAGGTCCTTCTCGAGCGTCATCACCACCAGCGACGCGCCCCAGGCGAGGACGACGGGACCGAGGTATTTGGGGTCGGGGAGGTGCAACGGCCCGAGTCGGAAGGTCGACAACGCGAGGAGTTCGCGCTTCTCGACCAGGTAGCCGGCGAAGAAGATGGCCAGCACGACCTTCGCCGGTTCGCCCGGCTGGAAGTTGACCGGTCCGAGGGAGATCCAGATGCGCGACCCGTTGATGGTCCGTCCGATGACCGGGACCAGGGGCAGGACGAGGAGCACGATGCCCACCACGGCGAACGTGTACCGGTACCGCTCGAGGTCGCGGGCGCGCCGCACCAGGACCAGGGTGGCGATGAACGCACCGATGCCGACCGCGGTCCACAGCGACTGGAGGCCAGCGAGGCGTCCGCCGTCCTCCTGGGCCTCGTCGAGGCGGACGATGAAGACGTAGCCCACGCCGTTGAGCAGCGCCGCCAACGGGAGCAGGATGCTGTCGGCGTTCGGCGCGAGCTTGCGCACCGCGATGTGGGCGGCGACCAACAACGCGAGGATCACGCCGAGGAACGGCCCGATGTTGGCGGGCATCTCGGCGTTCTTGCCGAGGCCGGCGAGCGCGTAGGCGCCGGCCGTGATCAACACGACGATGAGGATCAGCCCCAACTCGGTGCGGCGGCGCAGCAGGTGCACGGCTCAGCCCGTGGTCGAGGTCGTGGCCGGCGCGGTGGTCGACGTGGTGGTGGTCGTCGTGGTGGTGGTGGGGGGTGGCGTGAGGTCCTCGATGCGCTGGTCGACGTTGGTGACGAAGCGACGAGCGCTGTCGAGGGTCGCGAAACTGCGCCGGTCTTCGATGTCGTCGACGAACTCGGCCGGGAGGTCGGCGGCGTCGATGCCGGTGCCCTCGACCTCCGACGCCTCGATCCACAGCACGCCGCCCGGTCGGCCCTTGAAGATCGTGACCTCGTCGTCGACCACGTCGACGTAGAAGGTGCTCGTCGCGTAGTCGTTGACCAACCACAGGCCGCCGCCGATGACGGCGGCGACGACCACGACGAAGGCGATCGACCGCAGCGTGACGGCGCGAGGCCGGCGGAGTTCGGACCCGGCACCGGACTCGGGACCGGGGCGGGGATCGGCGTGCACGTGGGCCTGGTCGTCGGGGAGGGCCAGGAACGTCTGGGTGTCGGTGTCGGGGTCGTGGGAGAACCCGTCGGCGTCGGGGAGCATGGCCGACGCCGCGGCCGAGATGCCGCCGTCGTCGACGACGTCGACGATCACGACCGTGATGTTGTCCCGCCCACCGTGCGCGTTGGCCCGGGCCACGAGGACCGCGGCGGCATCGTCGGGATCGTCGACGGTGCGCAGGATCTCCGCGATCTCGTCGTCGGCGACCTCGTCGGTGAGCCCGTCGGAGCACAGCAGGTACCGGTCGCCGGCGTGGGGGAGGAGCTGGAAGTCGTCGACGTCGACTCGTCCGTCGATGCCCACGGCCCGGGTGACGATGTTCTTCTGGGGGTGGGTCCGCGCCTGTTCGCGGTCGATGCGACCGTCGCGGACCATCTCGCCGACGAGGCTGTGGTCGGCGCTGACCTGTTCGAGCTGACCACCGGCCAGCCGGTACGCGCGGGAGTCGCCCACGTTGACGATCGCCAGGCGCTCTTCGCCCGCCTCGGAGACGACGGCGATGGCAACCAGCGTCGTGCCCATCCCCGAGAGCGCGGGGTCCTCGCTGCTGCGTTCGAAGACGATGCCGTTGGCCTCCTGGACCCGGCTCACGAGCTCGTTGACGGTGACGGTGGTCAGCTGCTCGCCGTGTGCGAACGCGTCGACGGCCATGGCCGAGGCGACCTCGCCGCCCTGGTGCCCGCCCATGCCGTCGGCGACCACGAAGATGCGGGGTCCCAGGAGCATCGAGTCCTGGTTGATGCTGCGGACCTGGCCGACGTCGCTGGCTCCGCCGGCGCGTAGTCGGATGGTCATGCGACCTCCATCACGGTCGAGCCGATCTGGATCTGGTCGCCACGACTGACGACCATGGGCGCGGCGACCTTGCGCCGGTTGAGGTAGGTCCCGTTGGTCGATCCGAGGTCCTCGACGTAGAGCTGGTCGTCGCGCGTGAAGATCCGGGCGTGCAGCTGCGACGCGTAGGTGTCGTCGAGGGTGATCTGGCATCCGGCCGCGCGGCCGACCGTGAGCTCGTCGCCGAGCGCGAAGACCTGCCCGGCCATCGACGCGGGCTCGATCACCGTGAGCTTGGGCGGTGTGCGCTCACGGGCGCGGGTCCGTCTCGTGGTCCGCTTCGTGCTCGTCGGCGGCGCGCTGGTGGTGCGTGCCAGGTTCACCTCCGCCCACACCGCCCGCAGCACGCGGAAGAAGAACAGGTACAACAGGACCAGCAGGCAGATCTTGAGGACGTTGAGAAGTGGCTCCGGCACCGGCCCGGACTCTAGGACCTGCGTGCGCGCCGTGAGTGACGGCGACGCGGTGTGGTCGAGGCGGATGCCGTCGACGGGGTGGCGTCGTGCCGGCTCGCTCAGCTGGCTTCGAAGCGGAACGTGGTCGACCCGAACGTCATCTCGTCGCCGTCCTGGAGCAGTCGCTCGCCGACCTTGACGCCGTTGATCTTGGTGCCGTTGGTGGACCCGAGGTCGGCGAGCACGAACGCCCCGCCGGAGGGTCGGATCTCGGCATGGTTCCGGCTGACGTTGGGATCCTCGAGCGTGATCACGCTGTCGGGGATCCGGCCGATGGTCACGACCGTCTCACCGAGCACGAAACGGTCGCCGTTGGGGAGCACGAGCGAGCCGGCCCCGGCCCCGCCGTCGCCTTCGCGCAGTCGGGCGGTGACCGAGAAGGCACCGACGCGCATCTTCGGGTCGACCTCGAAGGTGACCGCGATCGGGCCCATGAAGTCGTAGCCCTCGTCGCGGGCGTGCTCGCGTGCGAGGTCGGCCAGGTTGCGGCGCATCGAGTCGCCGACCTCGGCGAACTCGTCGGCATCCTGGCGCGAGAGGTTGACCGTGAAGTCGTTGGCCACGACCGTGTTGCCACGGACGCCGATGGACCGGCTGTCGTCCATCTCGCGGGTCAGACGTCGCCCGACCTCGATGGGACGAAGCCCCGAGCGGAAGACGCGAGCGAAGGCGCCCTCGACCATCTTCTCCAGGCGCTTCTCGAAGTTCCGCAGTCCCATCGGGGCGCAGGCTAGCGAGGGCACCGCCGGCCGTGGGCACCAACTCCGATCGGCCTGTGACCTGGCGTGGGTCGCGCGCTACCGTGAGCGACTCCACTCGGGCGAGTGGCGGAATTGGCAGACGCGCAGGCTTCAGGTGCCTGTGTCCTTCGGGACGTGGGGGTTCAAGTCCCCCCTCGCCCACTCGGTCGCGGTGGATTTCCCACACCGGACCTCCAGTCGCAGACGACACCTCTCACCGAGGCAGCATCGTCCCGACACCCGTGGTCGGCGGGGCGCTGTCGGCGATTCTTCGCCGCTCTGCGCTTCTGGGTTGCGATTCCCCTCACGGGCGCGCGGATCCGCAACCCAGAAGCAGATCGCGACGCCAGAACGGCTGCTGGTGCGAACTCGACGTCGGAGGCGTCGGGGGCCGACGCCCACGACGTCGAGAATGGAGCGGACGTTTGGTCCGCGGATGAGTAGTCGCTCGCCCGCATTGAGTAGCGGCGCGGACGGGGTCTCGACGTATCTTCCGATCGACGGACCCACCTCACCTCGGGAGCATGCACGTGAAGAAGATCGTCGGCCTGGTGGCCGCACTGACGTTGGCCGCGACGATCGCCGCATGTGGCACCGATGCCGGCGAGACCGCCGCTGCCGGTCCCGCCGATGTTTTTGGCGAGGCGGTGTCGGTGCACGGCAGCTGGAAGATCGACGTGGTCGATCCTGACGGGTCCGTGGCCGAGAGCATCGCGTTCCACAACGAGTTCGTGGGCCAGGAGTTCTTGACCGATCTCCTCCTGGGCGACGTCACCGTGGGCGGGTGGGCGATCGCCATCGCCGGCGACCCGGCGTTGTGCCCGTCGGCCGACCTGTTCTGCTCCGAGGGCGCCGAGTTCGAAGCCGGCGACGACGGCGAGTCCATCGTCGTCACCGCAGAGATCCGACCCACGAACGGCGGCGACATCGACCAGGTCGAGGGACGCATCCTCGACGGGAGCGGTGCCTCCAGCGCCTTCTCGCGCAAGCTGATGGCGACCGGCGACGGCGGACCGGGCGTGGTGCCGGTCGAAGCCGGCCAGGTCGTGCAGGTCGAGGTCACCTACACGTTCGGTTGACCGGCCGTCCGGTCGGGTCTTCGCCGATGCGCGTCCTCCGCTGTTCGCTGCTGGTCGTCGGGCTGGCGCTCGCCGCCTGCGGCGACGCGTCCGAACCCGCAGACGACGCGTCGACCACATCGTCGACGACGGCGCCCTCGACGACGACCGACGCAGCCGACACGGAGTCGGAGTCGGGCGACGGTCTCGGTGAATCGGTGGGCGTGACCGACGAGGTCGTCATCACGGTGTTGGACGAGGGATGAGACTCCGCAC
>JBFIHN010000130.1:0-8636 GCA_041601775.1 Acidimicrobiales bacterium | reverse complement strand
TGCGACGCCATGGTGGTCACCGATCTGGTGAACGTCCGCTACCTCACCGGCTTCACCGGATCGAACGCCGTGCTCCTGGTGACGGCGGACGCCGTGACGCTGGTGACCGACGGCCGCTACCGGACGCAGGCCGCCGAGCAGCTCGAGGCCGCCGACGTCGACGCCTCGATCGTCATCGCCAACGACCCGGACCGTGACCTCGCCGCCGCAGCCCGCGGGATCACGCGTATCGGCCTCGAGGCGGACGACGTCGCCTGGGCGACACAGCGACGGTGGGCCGCCGACACGTTCTCGTGGGCCCACCTCGTCCCCACCCAGGGCGTGATCCTCACCCAGCGTGCCGTCAAGGACGAGGGCGAGGTCGATCGTCTCCTCGCCGCGTCGGCCATCGCCGATGCGGCGCTCGCCGACGTCGCGCCTCGGCTCCACGACGGGCTCACCGAACGACAGTTCCGCCGGCTCCTCGAGGAGGCCATGTCCGACCACGGTTCCGACGGACCGTCGTTCGAGACGATCATCGCCAGCGGACCCAACGGCGCCAAACCGCACGCTCGTCCGACCGACCGGGTCATCGGGTCGTCCGGGGCCGGGGAGTTCGTCGTCGTCGACTTCGGCGCCACCGTCGAGGGCTATCACTCCGACATGACCCGGACGCTGCCGGTCGGTGACCTGAGCCCGACCCAGGAGCGGATGTACCAGGTCGTGCGGGCATCGCAGGCCGCAGGGGTCGACAAGGTCGCCGCGGGCATCCGGTGTCGGACGATCGACGAGACGTGCCGTGCGGTGATCGACGAGGCCGGCTGGGGCGAGGCGTTCGCGCACGGCACGGGACACGGCATCGGTCTGGTGATCCACGAATCCCCGCGCCTGGCGTCGACATCCGTCGAGGTCCTCGCGCCCGGACACTGCGTCACGGTCGAGCCCGGTGTCTATCTCGCCGGGCACGGCGGCGTCCGCATCGAGGACTCGGTGGTGGTCACGGCGACCGGCTGCCGGATGCTCACCAACGCGCCCTATGCCTGAGCAGAGTTGCAACTGGCCACCTGACGCCTTCACCATGTCGGGATGGCTTCGACCAACGACCTGAAGAACGGCATGTGTCTCAACCTCCCCGAGGGGTTGATGCAGGTGGTCGAGTTCCAGCACGTCAAGCCGGGCAAGGGCGGCGCCTTCGTCCGCACGACCCTCAAGAACGTCCGGACCGGCCAGGTGATCGACAAGACCTTCCGGGCCGCCGAGAAGGTCGAACAGGCCAAGATCGACCGCAGCGAGTACCAGTACCTCTACCGCGACGGCACCGACTACGTGTTCATGGACCAGGAGACGTTCGAGCAGATGAACGTGGCGCCCACCTCGCTGGGGGAAGCGACCAAGTACCTGATCGAGAACTCGACCGCGACCCTCATGCTCTACGGCGACGAGATCGTCGGCGTGGAACTCCCGCCGTCGGTCGAGCTCACCGTGGCCGAGACCGAGCCCGGCCTGCAGGGCGATCGTTCGTCCGGCGGCACCAAGCCGGCGACCCTCGAGACCGGGTACCTCGTCCAGGTACCGCTGTTCATCGAGATCGGCGAGAAGCTGAAGATCGACACCCGCACCGGCGACTACATGTCCCGTGCCTGAGCGCTCCGACTCCGGCGACAACATGGTGACGGCGGCCACCCGGCGCGATGCACGTGAGCGAGCCGTCGAGCTGCTCTACGAATCGCACGCCAAGGGCATCGACGTCGACGAGATCGTCGACGCGCTCCCGCTCACGCCCGACGCCTACGCCCTGGAGCTGGCCCGAGGCGTGAGCGATCACCAGATCGAACTCGACCGGATCCTGTCGCGCCATGCGCGCCGGTGGCCGGTCGACCGGATGGCCGTCACCGATCGGAGTGTGCTGCGGATCGGCGTGTTCGAGCTCGCCACGAAGCTCGACGTGCCCACCGGCGCTGCGCTCTCGGAGGCAGTGGAGCTCGGCGGTCAGTACGGAAGCACCGACGACACCTCTCGGTTCGTGAACGGCATCCTCGCCGCTGTCGCCGACGAGGTGCGGGGCACGAGGACCTGGACGCCGATCGAGACCGTCGTCTTCGACCTCGACGGCGTGATCCGGCACTGGCCCGAGGACCAACTCGCCGACGCCGAGGAACGGCTCGGTCTCCCGACCGGCGCCATTGCGGCGGCAGCCTTCGCCGATCCCCGGTTCGATGACGCGATGCACGGAACCATCACCGTCGATGCCTGGGCGGCGGCGATCGGTGCCGCCGTGGCGGCGGACCACGCCGCCGTGTCCGCAGACGAGGTGGCTGCGCTGTGGCTGCACACGACCTGGGATGTCGACGACGCGGTCGTCGACATGGTCCGACGCCTCGGCGCGGCGGGGGTCACGACCGCGCTCTTCTCGAATGCGTCGACCAAGTTGGAGGCCGACCTCGACACGATGGGCGTCACCGACCTGTTCTCCGTGATCGCCAACTCGGCGCGGATCGGCAGGACCAAGCCCGACGTCGCAGCGTTCGAACACGTGGCGTCGATGGTCGGCACCGATCCGGCATCGCTCCTCTTCGTCGACGACCGTGCCGAGAACGTCGGCGGTGCCGTCGACGCCGGCTGGCACGCCGTGCAGATGCGCTCGGCGAAGCGACTCGGAGGGGTGCTCCGACGTCTGGGGATCCCGGGTGCTCCCGACCCCGCCTGACGGCCTGCGCCACTGGCGTCTGACGGACGCTCCGGCGCTCGCGGCTGCGTGGGCCGATCCGTCGGTCCGTCTCTGGAACCCGCCGCCGGCGGACGCCGACGCCACATCGTGGATCATGCGGTGCGAGGAACGCTGGTCGCTGGGTCTGTCGGTCGACTTCGTGATCGACGTCGCCGGCGAGGTGGCGGGCGAGGTCGGACTGCGCAACTTCACCGAAGGCCCGGCCCGTGCCGAGTTGGGGGTGTGGGTGGCGAGCGACCGTCGGCGTGACGGGCTGGCCGGAGCGTCGGTGTCGTCGGCCACGGCCTGGGCGCACAAGTACCTCGATCTCGACCAGGTGTGGTGTCGAACGGCCGCCGACAACGATCCCGCCGCAGCCTTGTTCTCGTCGCTGGGGTGGCACCGTCTCGGGGCGTCCGGCGACCGAATCGTCTGGTCGGAGCTGCTGGCCGGGCCTGCTAGGTTCTCGCCCTGACCGTGAAGCGGGTCCCGTGAGGCCCGGACGGACAGGAAGGAACGCCGATGGCGGAACGTGAACGACGCATGACGCGCCCGGCAGGCGGCGTTTTCGTCGCTCGCAGTCGGGTGATGGACGCCGACGACATCGCTCGGGCGACCCGGCGCATGGCCCACGAGATCATTGAGGCCAACGCGGGACTCGACGACGTGTGCCTCATCGGTCTCCAGACCGGGGGCGTGCCCCTCGCACGGCAACTGGCCGAGGCCATGGCCGCGATCGAAGGTCCCGGTGACGCTGCGACCGTCGTACCGCTCGGCCGACTCGACGTCGCGTTCCATCGCGACGACATCGGCCTCCGGCCGACGATGCCCGAGGCCCTCACCGACGTGCCCTTCCACCTCGACGGCAAGGTCGTCGTCCTCGTCGACGACGTGCTCTACACCGGGCGGACCATCCGCGCCGCCCTCGACGCCCTCACCTCGTTCGGGCGCCCCCGGGCCGTGCAGCTCGCCGTCATGGTCGACCGAGGCCACCGCGAGCTGCCGATCCGTCCCGACTACGTCGGGAAGAACCTCCCGACCCGGCACGACGAATCGGTCGACGTCACCGCCGACGGTGTCGACCTGGGAGAGATCGAGCTCCATGACTGATCTCTTGTCGATCTCCGATCTCGAGCGCGCGGACGTCGAACAACTGCTCGACCTGACCGACCACTTCGTCGAGGTGTCCGCTCGTCCGATCCCGAAGGTGCCGGCCCTGCGCGGGAAGACGGTCGTCTCCCTGTTCTACGAGGACTCGACCCGGACCCGCCTCAGCTTCGAGACCGCAGCCAAGCGGCTGTCGGCCGACACCATGAACTTCTCGGTGTCGACGTCGTCGGTCAAGAAGGGCGAGTCCCTGCGCGACACCGCGATGACCATCGAGGCGATGGGGATCGACTGCATCGTCATCCGGCACAAGTCGGCCGGTGCGCCGTGGCAGCTGACACGCTGGGTCGACGCCGCGGTCGTCAACGCCGGCGACGGCTGGCACGAGCACCCCACCCAGGCCCTGCTCGACTGCTACACGCTGCGGCAGAAGCGAGGGTCGCTCGACGGCATGCACATCGCCATCGTGGGCGACGTCAAGCACAGCCGCGTCGCCCGATCGAACATCGCGGCGTTCACCAAGCTCGGCGCCGAGGTCACGCTGGTGGCGCCGCCAACGCTCCTGCCGCCGGCCGTCGACACCTATCCCGTGCGGGTGAGCCACGACCTCGACGCCGTGCTCCCCACCGTCGACGCCGTGTACCTGCTGCGCATGCAACGGGAGCGCATGACCGAGGCCCTGCTGCCGAGTCTGCGCGAGTACACGGCCACCTATGGGCTGACCGTGGCCCGAGCCGAGCTGCTCCAGGACGACGCGATCGTCATGCACCCGGGTCCCATGAACCGGGGTGTCGAGGTCGACGGCGACATCGCCGACTTCGACCGGTCGGTGATCATCGACCAGGTCCGCAACGGCGTCTCGGTTCGCATGGCGGTCCTGTTCCTGCTGCTCGGATCCGGTTCGGATCTCCACAACGCCATCCCCGCCGCCGATCCCGAAGAGAGCCATTGATGAGTCCTGCTGCACCCGCATTCGTGATCAAGGGCGGCCGTCTCGTCGATCCGACCGGCACCCGGACCGGCGACGTCGTCGTCGGCGTCGACGGCACGATCGTCGCCGTCGGCCCCGATCTCGATGCGCCCGAGACCCTCGACGCGTCGGGGTGCATCGTCAGTCCCGGCTTCGTCGACATCCACTCGCATCTGCGCCAACCGGGCCAGGAAGAGGCCGAGACGATCGAGACCGGGGCGCGTGGCGCCGCGGTCGGTGGCTACACGTGCATCCTCGCCATGCCCAACACGACGCCGGCGATCGACTCGGCGTCGGTGGCCCGCGAAGTGCTCGAGCTGGGACGTACGGCACCGTGTGACGTGCGGACGTCGGGCGCCATCACCGTGGGCCGGGCGGGCACGCAGCTCGCGCCGATGGCCGAACTGGCGGAGCTCGGCGTGACCGTGTTCACCGACGACGGCGCCGGGGTCCAGGACAACCTCCTGATGCGCCGGGCCATGGAGTACGCCGCCGGCCTCGGGGTGACGCTCGCGCAGCACTGCGAGGACGACGCGCTCTGCGGTGGCGGGCACATGCACGAAGGCGAGTGGTCGAGCCGCCTGGGGATCGCCGGCCAACCGGCCGAAGCCGAGGAGCTCATGGTGATGCGCGACATCGCGCTGGCGCGGCTCACCGGCGCGAAACTCCACTTCCAGCACATGTCGACCGCGGGATCGATGGCGATGATCGCCGGCGCGAAGGCGGCCGGCCTGGCCATCACCTGCGAAGCGACCACCCACCACTTCACGCTGACCCACGCCAGCTGCGCGTCGTACGACCCGGTGTTCAAGGTCAACCCACCGCTCCGCACCGACGACGACGTTGCCGCGGTCAAGGCGGCGATCGCGTCTGGCACTGTCGACTGCATCGCCACCGATCACGCACCCCACGTGCCGGACGCCAAGCTGGCGCCCTTCGACGAGGCCCCGCCGGGGATGCTGGGACTCGAGACCGCGCTGGCCCTCACCCTGACCGAGCTCGACCTCGAGATCGAACAGGCGGTGGCGTTGCTGTCGTGGCAACCGGCCGCCATCATCGGTGCCGACGACCGCCACGGGCTCCCCATCGTCGCCGGCAACCCCGCCAACCTCTGTGTCTTCGATCCCGAGGAAGCGTGGACCATCGACGGCGCCGCCATGCAGTCCAAGAGTCGCAACACCCCCTATGCCGGACGGCGGGTACGCGGGCGCGTCCGCCACACCATCCTCGAGGGCGAAGCAGTCGTCCACAACGGAGAACCCACCCGATGAGCACCATCCGTGACGCAGCCCTGGTCCTGGCCGACGGGTCGACCTTCGAAGGCG
Source organism: Acidimicrobiales bacterium (assembly GCA_041601775.1). Lineage (GTDB taxonomy): Bacteria > Actinomycetota > Acidimicrobiia > Acidimicrobiales > Salinilacustritrichaceae > Salinilacustrithrix. Next base: position 2,548 of record JBFIHN010000130.1, on the reverse strand, counting down.
AGTGGTTCGGTGCCGACCCGACGAACCCCGCCGGGTTCTCCTCCGGCGAGGTGGTCTTCAACACCGCCCTGACCGGGTACCAGGAGATCATCACCGACCCCTCCTACGCCGGCCAGATCATCTCCTTCACCTATCCCCACATCGGGAACTACGGCGTCACCGCCGCCGACGACGAGAGCCGCTCGGTGTTCTGCCGTGGCGTCATCGTCCGCGACCTGGCCCGCCGCCGCAGCAACTGGCGCAGCGAGGGCGACCTGTCGGCGTATCTCACCGAACGGGGAGTGCCCGGCATCGGCGGTGTCGACACCCGGCGCCTCACCCGCCTCATCCGCGACACCGGTGCACTGCCCGGCGCCTTCGGGCCGCTCGACCTGGTCGACGAGGCCACGCTGAAGCAGGCTGCGGCCGACGAGCCCGGCACCACCGGCGTCGACCTCGTGGCCCAGGTCACCACCCCGGAGCGCTACACCTACGGGACCGGGCCGGTGCGGGTCGCCGCCTACGACTTCGGCATCAAGACGTCGATCCTCACCCAACTCGGTGAGTTCGCCACGGTCGAGGTGTTCCCGGCGTCGGCGACCGCGGACGAGATCCGCTCGGTCGAGGCCGACGGGATCTTCTTGTCGAACGGTCCCGGCGACCCCGAGGTCCTCGACCACGCCGCAGCCGAGATCCGGTCGCTCCTGGGCGACACCGGCGCCCGCAAGGACGTGCCGATCTTCGGGATCTGTCTGGGACACCAGGTCCTGTCGCTCGCGGCCGGTGCCGCGACCGTGAAGCTGCCCTTCGGCCACCACGGCGGCAACCATCCGGTCCGCGACGTCCGCTCCGGCCGGATCGACATCACCAGCCAGAACCACAACTTCGCCGTCGACCCCGACTCGCTCGCCGGCATCGGCGAGATGACCCACGTCAACCTCAACGACGGCGTCTGCGAGGGGATGCGTCTCACCGACGCCAACGCCTGGTCGGTCCAGCACCATCCCGAGGCCGGCCCCGGCCCCCACGACGCCCGCCACCTGTTCGACCACTTCCGCAGCGAGATGACCAAATGACCGTTCTGGTGAATGACCATGACCATCAGGTGACGCATCCGTTCACCAGAACGGTTCGGGCGGGGGTGGCGGGCTGATGCCTCGTCGCGACGACATCGAATCGATCCTGATCATCGGCTCCGGCCCGATCGTCATCGGACAGGCCTGCGAGTTCGACTACTCGGGCACCCAGGCCTGCAAGGTCCTCCGAGAGGAGGGCTATCGGGTCATCTTGATGAACTCGAACCCGGCCACGATCATGACCGACCCCGAGTTCGCCGACGCGACCTACGTCGAGCCGCTCGACCTCGAACACGCCCGGAAGATCATCGAGCAGGAGAAGCCCGACGCGGTCCTTCCCACGCTGGGCGGCCAGACCGGCCTGAACCTGGCCATGGAGCTGTTCGAGGCCGGCGTGATCGGCGTGCCCGGGACCCCGGAGATGATCGGCGCGAACGCCGAGGCCATCGCGACCGCGGAAGACCGCGAGCAGTTCAAGGTCGCCATGGTGGGCATCGGCCTCGACGTGCCGTCCTCGGCCACCGCCCACACGATGGAGGAGTGCCGTGAGGTCGTCCAGACCATCGGCCTGCCCGTCGTCATCCGTCCCGCGTACATCCTCGGCGGCAAGGGCACCGGGATCGCGTCGACGCCCGAGGAGTTCGAGAAGATGGCCCGCTTCGGCCTCGAGTCGAGTCCGATCTCGGAGATCCTGATCGAGACGTCGATCAAGGGTTGGAAGGAGTACGAGCTCGAGGTCATGCGCGACCGCGCCGACAACTGCGTGATCATCTGTGGCATCGAGAACCTCGACCCGATGGGCGTCCACACCGGCGACTCCATCACCGTCGCGCCGATCCAGACCCTCTCCGATGTCGAGTACCAGACGATGCGCGACGCCGCGTTCGCCTGCATCCGGCGCGTCGGTGTCGAGACCGGCGGCTCGAACGTGCAGTTCGCCATCAACCCCGAGAACGGCGACATGGTCGTCATCGAGATGAACCCGCGCGTCTCCCGCTCGAGCGCGCTCGCCTCGAAGGCCACCGGGTTCCCGATCGCGAAGATGGCCGCGAAGCTCGCCGTCGGCTACACGCTCGACGAGATCCCCAACGACATCACCCGCAAGACGCCCGCCAGCTTCGAGCCCACGATCGACTACGTGGTCACCAAGGTGCCGCGCTGGGCGTTCGAGAAGTTCCCCGGCCAGGGCGACGTGCTCGGCACGTCGATGCAGTCGGTGGGCGAGGCCATGGCCATCGGACGGACCTTCCCCGAGTCGATGCAGAAGGCGATGCGTTCGCTCGAGCAGGGCCGCATGGGCCTCAACTGCGATCCGGGCGAGGTGCAGCTCGACGAGCTGTCCGACGAGGAGCTCCTGCGTCGGGCGTGCATCGGAACCCCCGACCGTCCGTTCCAGCTCGAAGCCTGCCTCCGGCGGGGGATGAGCGTCGAGCAGGTGGCGGACGCCACCAAGGTCGACCCGTGGTTCCTCGACCAGTTCAGCCTCATCGTCG